>CAXBKI010000017.1:0-14506 GCA_963975955.1 uncultured Devosia sp. | reverse complement strand
CTCGATGCGATCATCAAATTGATCCAGAAACCCATTGAGTATTTGGCCGATACGGGCCGGCGTGCTGCGCCAGCAGCCGCGCCGACAGCCGACGCCGATGCCGACCAGTCCCGTCCGTCACGCCCCGCGCGCTCACGGCGCGGCGGTCCGCGGCCACAGGCCGAGACCGGCACTGGCGCACCGGTTGCGGAAACACCAGCAGCTGCAGAGGCAGGCGGCGAGACCGCTGCGGCGCGCCCTGCCCGCTCGCGACGTGGCGGACCACGGCCAAAGGCCGAGGCCAGCGCCGCGCCGGTTGTCGAGGCGCCCGCCACGACTCCGGACAGCGAGGCTGCAGAGGCCCGGCCAGCGCGCGCCCGGCGCGGTGCTGCACGCACCAGGCCACCAGCCGAAGCCGCCACGCCGGCAGCCGAACGGCCTGCCGCGGAGACACCGGCCGCTCAAGCTTCGGATCGTGCGGAAACGCGCGCCGAGCCCAAGCAGGAACAGTCCGAAGGTCGACAGGACCGCAGCCGCAATCGTCGGCCTGCTGACAAACGCGGCACCGAAACGGTGACCGACAGCAGTACTCCGTTCGGAAATGACGGACCAATCCCGGCATTCTTGCTTCGATCCACCCGTATCGACCACTAGCTGAATCTTGAATGTAACAGTGTAGCGAGCAGTTTTATTGCCGCAGCACTGTTGTGTTCATCACCGCGTTCACGGTATCTAGTCATAGGGAATCGGGCAGCACAGAAGTGCGCCCGGTTAGGGTGTGCGAGGGTCAGCTTGTCCAACCAGGAATTTAAACGGGCGCTTGGCTATGCCAATTCAGCATTCGACCTGCTGAAGCGCAGCGGCATTCCGCCATACCCGCAATTCTATGAGCTGCTCTACACCTATTCGACTGGGGTAAATCCCAGCCTGAACAGCCGTATCAATGCAATTTTCCGCAATGGCGATTCACCCAGCCAGAGCCTGGCTGAGGGGCTGTACAACGAATTCCTGAAATCGGACGTCGATGACCGGATGTCCGAGGTGTCCGAGCGGATGCATGCGCGCATCAATGCGGTGCATGACGCCATCGATTCGGCCATGACCACGGCCAACGCCTATTCCGGCTCCCTGCAGTCAGCCAGCGGTGATTTGAGCCGCAACATTTCGGCCGTCGCCATGAAGGCCCTGTCGGAAAAACTGCTCGCCGAAACCCGGCAGATGCAGGAAACCAATCGCTCGCTGGAACAAAAGCTGCAGGCCTCGCGCGATGATATCGCGACGCTGCAGCGTGACCTCGACGATGTGCGGCGCGAATCCCTGCTCGACCCCTTGACCAAGATTGCCAATCGCAAGAGCTTCGATGACGAACTCGACCTGGCCATTGCCGATGCCAGCAATAGTGGCGAGCCACTGACGCTGATGCTTGTCGATATCGATCACTTCAAGAGTTTCAATGACACCTTTGGCCACCAGACGGGTGACCAGGTATTGCGGCTGGTGGCGATGACGCTGAAATCCCACGTCCGGGACAAGGATCTGGTCGCCCGTTATGGTGGCGAAGAGTTCGTCGTCATTCTGCCCAATACCGACATTGCCGGCGCCACTGTCGTTGCCGACAAGATCCGCCGGGCCATTCAGGCCAAGGAACTGCTCAAGCGCTCCACCAACGAAAAGCTCGGCCGCATCACAGCCTCGTTCGGCATTGCTGCGTTTCGTGCCGCCGACGTGGCCGCCTCGCTTATCGACCGGGCTGACCGGTGCCTCTATGCGGCAAAGCACGCCGGGCGCAACCGGGTCATCACCGAAACCGAGCTGGTCATCGACGTGCCATCCAAAAAGATCGCCGGCGCCTCCGCCGCCTGACGTCAGGTGGTCGGCGTCAGCGTCACGCCCAGACCGGTCAGCATGTCCCAATAGCCCGGATAGGTCTTGCCCGTGCAGGCAGGATCGAGAATGACAATGCCTGGAAGCCGCAATCCGGCCAGGGCGAAGGCCATGGCAATGCGATGGTCGTGGTAAGTCTCGATCTTGACCCGGGCATTGCGCCCGGCCAGGGTCCTGGCCAGGTCGGGGTCCGACGCGACCAGCAGATCATCGCCCTCCTCGATGCCCAGCCCGGGCAGAATGCGTGACAGCTCGGTGGCCACGGCATGCACCCGGTCGGTTTCCTTGACCCGCAGATTGGCAATGCCGACAAACCGCACCGGATGATTGTTGAATGCCGCCAGCACGGCCAGCGTCGGCACGGCGTCCTGCATCTGCGAGCCGTCGATCAACGCCGGCATGTTGGGAAACTGGGCGATTACGGCCTGTGCGGCGGCGTCTGGCTGGGTAAAGGCGTCGGCATCGACCCCAAGGTCGATATTGCCGCCCGTCAGCGCTGCTGCCCCCCACAGATAGGTTGCCGCCGACGCGTCCGGCTCGATCAGCAGGTCGTGAGCCGTGTAACCTGTTGGCTGCACGCGCCAGGTACCGGCGTCGAGCTGCTCGACATCCGCCCCAAAGCTGCGCATGGCCGCCAGGGTCAGATCGACATAACCGCGCGCGCCGATGTCGCTGCCGGTCAGCGCGACCTCGATGGGCCCATCGCCCAGCGGCGCGGCCATCAGCAGGGCCGACACATACTGGCTGGAAAGCCCGCCATCGATCTCCACGCGGCCGCGACCAAAACTGCCGGTGCCGACGATGGTGACCGGCGGGCATCCGGTTGGGCTTGTCGCATCGATGCCCAGGGAGCGCAGCGCCGTCACCAGCGGGCCGATCGGCCGCACGCGCATCTCCTCATCGCCATCAACGACCACCGTGCCGTTGACCGTCGCTACCGCAGCCGCGAGAAACCGCGTCGCCGTGCCCGCATTGCCCAGGAACAAGGGCGCATCGGGCGGCAGCAACTTGCCCGTGCTGGTCACCACGAAGCTGGTCGCATCGGGTTCCTCGACGCTCACGCCCATCTGGCGCAGCGCCGCGGCCATCAGCACGGTGTCCTTGCTCTTGAGCGCGCCCGACAAATGGCTGGTGCCATTGGCCAAGGCCGCGAGCAAGAGGGCCCGATTGGTGATGGATTTGGAGCCCGGCGGCGACACGCGACCGGTAAGCTTGTGGGAAGGCGGAGTAATCGCGTAAGCCGCGGGCAGAGCGGTCATGAGACGGTCTCAAAGGCTGGAGCCAGAATGCCCGAACCTGTTAGGCCATACAGCCAGCGCGCGCAACCAGCCCTTAGGCGGAGGCGCGGGCCTCGGCAATCGCCTTGAGATCGGCTGGCTTGAGCTGCACGCTTTCCCCGCAGCCGCATTCGCCGGTCTGGTTGGGATTGCGGAAGGTGAAGCCGGCGCTCATCTTGGATTCCTCGAAATCCATCACCGTGCCGAGCAGGAACATGGTGGCCTTGGGCTCGACATAGACGTCCACGCCCTTGTCGTTGACATGATCATCCCCGGGCACCGGCTCGGTGACGTAATCGAGCGTATAGGCCATGCCGGCGCAGCCGGCATTTTTGACGCCGACGCGCACGCCAATGACGGGCTTTTCGGAATCTTCGATGATTTCACTAATGCGGGCCGCTGCGGCATCGCTCAATGACATGATCTTGAAGGCCATGGGCACAAACTTTCTATCGGCGTTTCACGATATATAGGCGCGAATGCCGAAAATTACCACCAGTTCAACGCAACTTGCGCTTCTTCACTCATGCGCGTGGCGTCCCATGGCGGATCAAACACCATGTTGACCGTGACATCCTGGATGCCCTCGACGCTGCGCGCGGCATTCTCGACCCAGCCGGGCATTTCGCCGGCCACCGGGCAGCCCGGCGCGGTAAGGGTCATGTCGATCACCAGATTGCGGTCATCGTCCAGATCGACCTTGTAGATCAGCCCCAGCTCATAGATATCGACCGGGATTTCCGGATCATAGACGGTCTTGAGCGCGCCGATCAGATCGTTCGTGATGCGCTCGACTTCGGCCTCCGGCAGGTCGCCGGCAATGGTGGGCTGGATGCCCGGCACCGGCAGGGCCGGCGCAGGGGCAATCTTGGATTCGTCGATCTTGCTGTCGTCATCGGTCATAATGTGGTCCTCGCGTCTAGGCGAAAAAAGTCAGGGCGCGTTCGATGCCATCCACCAGCGCGTCCACATCGTCCTTGCCGTTATATAGGGCGAGCGATGCGCGGCAGGTAGAGGTCACACCGAAGCGTTTGAGCAGCGGCTGGGCGCAATGGGTTCCAGCCCGCACGGCAATGCCGTAGCGATCCAGAATCGTCGACACGTCGTGGGCATGGGCACCCTTGATCTCGAACGAGAAAATCCCGCCCTTGCCCGGTGCCGTGCCGATCATGCGCAGCGAATTGATCCGGCTGAGCCGCTCGCTGGCATAGGCGGCCACCTCGGCCTCGTGGGCGGCGATAGCGTCCTGCCCGAGACCGGTGATGTACTGGAGCGCCGCGCCCAGGCCGATGGCCTGCACGATGGGCGGCGTGCCCGCCTCGAAGCGGTGCGGCGGCTCGTTGTAGGACACGCCATCAAGACTGACCGTATCGATCATCTCGCCGCCACCCTGATAGGGCTGCATTTCGGCGAGGAGATCATATTTGCCATAAAGCACGCCGATGCCGGTGGGGCCGTAGAGCTTGTGGCCGGTCATGACATAGAAGTCGGCATCGAGATCCTGCACGTCCACCCTGGTGTGCACCGCGCCCTGGCTGCCATCGATCAGCACGGGAATGCCGCGCGCATGGGCGATCTCGATCACCTGTTTGATCGGGGTCACCGTGCCCAGCACGTTGGACATATGGGTAACCGCAACCATACGGGTCCGGTCGCTCAGCGAGGCCTCGAAGGCGTCGAGGTCAAAGCTGCCGTCGTCGCGCACATCGACCCATTTGAGCACCGCGCCCTTGCGTTCGCGATGGAAATGCCACGGCACGATATTGGAGTGGTGCTCCATGATCGACAGCACGATCTCGTCGCCTTCGCCGATGCGCGGCCCGGCAAAGGACGAGGCCACCAGATTGATCGCCTCGGTCGCCGAACGGGTGAAGATGATCTCTTCGGTGCGGCCGGCATTGATGAAGGCCCGGCTTGCCTCGCGGCCGCCCTCATAGGCTTCAGTCGCCCGGTTGGCCAGCGTGTGCAGGCCGCGATGGACATTGGCATATTCGTGCCGGAAGGCATGATCCATCCGGTCGAGCACCTGCACCGGCTTTTGTGCCGAGGCGCCGCTGTCGAGATAGACCAGCCGCTTGCCGTGGATCGGCTCTTCCAGAATGGGGAAATCGGCGCGGACTTTTTCGAGATCGAAGGTCATAGAGCTTTCCGTGGGTGGGACACCCCCACCCCTGGTCCCGCCCCACAAGGGGGAGGGAGACGCCGGAGCCGCATCGTGCGTGGCTCAGCATTTGCAGTCGTCCTTCCCTCCCCCTTGTGTGGAGGGATAGAGCCTGGGGCTACCCCAGGCCGAGGGCTACTTGCCCAGCAACCAGCCATCAACAATGCCGTTGAGGGCTTCATTGAGCGCCTCGTCCTCGATCGGGTCGAGCACTTCGGCGATGAAGCCGCGCACCAGCATGGTCTCGGCTTCTGCCTTGGTGATGCCGCGGCTCATCAGGTAGAACATCGAGCTCTCGTCCAGCTCGCCACAGGTCGAGCCATGGCCGCAGACGACGTCGTCCGCATAGATTTCAAGCTCGGGCTTGCTGAGGATTTCGGCTGTGTCGGACAGCATCAGCCCCTGCATCATCATCTTGGCGTCGACCTTCTGGGCGTCGCGCTCGACAACGATCTTGCCCTGGAACACGGCCTTGGACTGGCCGCGGGCGATCTGCTTGTACATTTCCTGGCTGGTGGTGTGGGCCACGCCATGGCGGATATCGATGGTGATATCGTTGTGCTGGCCATCGGCCACCAGGTTGAGGCCGGTGAAGTCGCCATGCGCACCCTCCCCGGCAAAGCGGGCAAACACCTGCGAGCGCGACAGCCCCGCGCCGGCATGGATGGTCAGCGTGCGCAGCCTGGCGCCTTCGGCCAGCTGGTACTCATTGGTGGCAAAGTGCGTCACCGGCCGCTCGGAAAGATCGACCGTGATGTGCGTCACCACCGCATTCTTGCCCATCGCCAGATAGGTGGCGTGATTGCCCACATGGGCCGCGTCGGACCCCGAGAAGGTTTCAAGGATCACCGCCGAGGCATTGTCGGCGACAAAGATCTTGACGCTGTCGGCCACATGGGCCGCCGCCCCCTCGATGCGCCGATCGATCTGGATCACCGGATCGACGCTGCTCTCCAGCGTCAGGCTCAGGCTTTCCCTGGCCAGGGCACCATTGAGATGCACCAGCACGTCGTCGCGGCTGGTCAGCGCGCTGCCCTCGGCCTTGCCGACAATGACGCCGGCTGGCGCCGTCGTCGAGGACTGCACCACACCATTGGCGATCATCAGCTGATAGGCGCCGGCCACGCGCAACGCCGGGGCACTGGCCGTGTTGGCGGCCTCGGCCAAAGGCGGCACCGCCTTCAGCAGGGTCTTGAGGTCGGTATAGTGGTAGCTCTCGACGCGGCGCGTCGGCAGGCCCGCAACGGTCATCCGCTCGGCCTCCGCGGTCGCGCCCACGCTGTTGAGCTGGGCGATCAATGTATCTTCGGCTGCACCGAGCCGGACGGGCATGGTCTGTCTCATGATCAGGCCGCCGCGCCGTCGAAGTCGGCATAGCCCTTGGCTTCGAGCTTGAGCGCCAGATCCTTGTCGCCGCTCTCCACGATCCGGCCATCGCTGAACACATGCACCACGTCGGGCACGATGTGGTTGAGCAGGCGCTGGTAGTGGGTGATCACCAGCATCGAGCGGTTGGCCGCGCGCAGGGCGTTGACGCCCTTGGAAACCACCTGCAGCGCATCGATGTCGAGCCCGGAATCGGTCTCGTCCAGGATGCACATCTTGGGCTGCAGCAGCGCCATCTGCAGCACTTCGGCGCGCTTCTTCTCGCCACCCGAAAAGCCGACATTGAGCGGGCGCTTGAGCATCTCGGTATCGATATTGAGCTCGGTGCCGGCGGTCTTGACCGCGCGCATGAAGTCCGGCGTGGTCATCTCGGCTTCGCCACGAGCCTTGCGCTGGGCGTTCATGGCCGCCTTGAGAAAGGTCATGGTGGCAACGCCGGGGATTTCGATCGGGTACTGGAAGGCCAGGAACAGGCCGGCCGAGGCGCGTTCGGACGGATCCATCTCGAGCAGGTTCTCACCGTCGAGCAGCACTTCGCCCTCGGTGATCTCATAGTCTTCCTTGCCGGCCAGCACATAGCTCAGCGTCGACTTGCCCGAACCATTGCGGCCCATAACGGCGTGCACTTCGCCGGGCGGAATGATCAGATTCACGCCCTTGAGGATTTCGCGATCTTCGATGCGCGCGTGCAGGTTGCGGATTTCAAGGATTGGGGTGGTCATGTGTGTTCTCCAGTTCGGGACCGGTGTCGCCTCGGGGCGCCGACCAGTTTGTGGTTTTTGTAGACCTCATCCTGAGCATGTCGAAGGACGAGGTCGTGGCAGGATGTGTGTTCCCGACCTCGTGGTTCGACAGGCTCACCATGAGGTCTGAGATGGGGCTTATCCGACCGAGCCTTCAAGGCTGATCGCGATCAGCTTCTGCGTCTCGACCATGAATTCCATGGGCAGGTGCTGCAGCACGTCGCGCACGAAGCCGTTGACGATCAGTGCCACCGCTTCCTCTTCGTTGAGGCCGCGCTGCTGGCAATAGAACATCTGGTCGTCCGAAATCTTGGACGTCGTCGCCTCATGCTCGAACACTGCCGTGCCGTTGCGGCTCTCGATATAGGGCACCGTATGGGCCCCGCACCTGTCGCCGATCAGCAGGCTGTCGCATTGCGTGAAGTTGCGGGCGTTCTTGGCCCTGGCATGAGCCGAGACCTGGCCGCGATAGGTATTGTCCGAGAAGCCTGCGGCGATGCCCTTGGAGATGATGCGGCTGGACGTGTTCTTGCCCAGATGGATCATCTTGGTGCCGCTATCGACCTGCTGATAGCCGTTCGAGATGGCGATCGAATAGAATTCGCCGCGCGAACCGTCACCGCGCAGGATGCAGCTGGGGTATTTCCAGGTGATGGCGGAACCGGTTTCCACCTGGGTCCAGGAGATCTTGGAATTGGCGCCACGGCAGTCACCACGCTTGGTGACGAAATTGTAGATGCCGCCCTTGCCGTCCTTGTCGCCCGGATACCAGTTCTGGACCGTCGAGTACTTGATCTCGGCATTGTCCAAGGCCACCAGCTCGACCACGGCCGCATGCAGCTGGCTCTCGGCACGCATGGGGGCCGTGCAGCCTTCGAGATAGCTCACATAGCTGTCCGCTTCGGCAATGATCAGCGTGCGCTCGAACTGGCCGGTCTTCTTCTCGTTGATGCGGAAATAGGTCGACAATTCCATCGGGCAGCGGACGCCCTTGGGGATGTAGACGAACGAGCCATCGGTGAACACGGCGCTGTTGAGCGTCGCATAGTAGTTGTCCGAAACCGGCACCACCGAAGCCAGGTACTTCTGCACCAGTTCGGGATATTCGCGGATCGCTTCAGAGATCGAGCAGAAGATGATGCCGACCTTGGCCAATTCCTCGCGGAACGTGGTCACCACCGACACCGAATCCATCACCGCGTCGACCGCCACATTGGGGCGCTCGACACCGGCCAGGATTTCACGCTCCTTGAGCGGAATACCCAGCTTGTCGTACATCTCTAGCAGCGCCGGCTCGACTTCATCCAGGCTGGTCGGCGCCGGCGTCGATTTGGGGGCGGCATAATAATACATGTCCTGCAGATCGATCTGCGGATAGTGCACCTTGGCCCAGGTCGGCTCAGTCAGGGTCAGGAAGCGCTTATAGGCCTCCAGACGCCATTCCAGCATCCACTCGGGCTCGTTCTTCTTGGCCGAAATGAACCGTACCGTGTCTTCGCTCAGGCCCTTGGGAGCCAGGTCGGATTCAATTAGCGTCTCGAACCCGTATTTGTATTTGTCCACGTCCAGCGACAGCACCGAATCCACGGTGGCGCGGTCAATGTTTTCCTTGAGCGTCGGGATATGGTCGTAATCCGCCATGTCGGCTTCTCCTATTTGCTCGGCGGCGATTCAAGGTCGCCGTGAACACTCTAAAACTGATGCGACCTAGGCCGCCTGCCCCTGGCGCGCCCGCTGGCGCTCCAGGATCGATTGGTAACCGGCAACGAACGCATCCACATCCGCCGCCACAGAATTCCAGCCCAGGCTGACGCGCAGCGCGCAATCGGCCAGTTCACCCGGCACGCCCATGGCCGCCAGCACATGGCTGGGACCCACCTTGCCCGACGAGCAGGCCGACCCCGACGATACGGACAGACCCAGCAGGTCCAGCCCCATCATCGCGGTCGTGTTCTTTACGCCCGGCACGGCGAAATTGGTCACATTGCCCAGCCGCGCGCCGCCAAACACCACAGCCTCGGCCGGCAGCGCCGCCTGCAGCCGCGCCGTCAGGGCCGTCACGTCCGCCGCCTTGTAACGCCCCGGGAACGCCGCTGCCGCAGCGCCAAAGGCGGCGATCAGGGCTGACGCTTCCGTGCCGCCCCGCCGACCCTGCTCCTGCCCGCCGCCCGGAATGAGCCGAACCAGATCCGCATGTCCCTTGACCAGCAGCGCCCCGATCCCGGCGGGCGAGCCGATCTTGTGGCCACTGATCGCCATCATATCGGGTGCGGTGGCGCCAAAATCGAGGGGGAGCTTGCCCAGCGCCTGCACGGCATCGACAAACAAGGTGTGGCGCGTCGGGCCGACGAGGGCATTGATGCGCGCCATCGGCTGGACCACACCGGTTTCATTGTTTACCCAGTGCAGCGCCACCAGCAGCTGACCTTCGGCCGCGGCAATAACTTCCGCCAATTGATCGAGATCAATGCAGCCATCGGCAAGCAGGCCGATGGTCACCACGGGCAGGCCGGTCGCTTCGGCCGCCTTGCCGACGGCGGCGTGCTCGCCAGCACTGATGACAATGGCGCTGGAACCAAAGGCCCTGGCGCCACCGACAATGGCCTGGGTGATGGCTTCGGTGGCTGAACCGGTGAACACCACCTGCTTGCGCTCGGCGCCCGCAAGCGTGGCAACCTGCCCGCGTGCGGTGTCGACGAGATGGCGCAGGGCACGGCCATGGCCATGGACGGACGATGGATTGCCCACCAGATCGAGCGCAGCAATCAGCGCCGACCGCGCTTCTGGCAGAAGCGGGGACGCGGCATTATGATCAAGATAGATCGCCGGTCTTGTCATCGGATTCCCGTTTGGCGCATGCGCGCCGCTCATACCATCCATGCCTGTGCAAAGCCGCCTTGGCGCTCTTGCCTTCAAACACTTCTTGAAATTTGTCGCCCAACTTCATTACAAGGGGCGCTCTTGCAGGCCACTTGTGGCCTAAAAACCGAGTTTCGAACAATTCTAAACTAGATTTTGCGTCTCATGTTTTAGGGAGCCAGACTGGCTTAGTCAAGCCGCAGGCCCCCACCAGCAAGCCGCAAAATTCACACGAACAGAGCCATAACGGCCGGAAGAAGTCAGACCATGCCAGAAGTGATTTTCAATGGACCTGAGGGTCGTCTGGAAGGCCGCTACCAGCCCGGCAAGGAGCCCAACGCTCCCATCGCCATCCTTCTTCATCCCCACCCCCAGTTCGGTGGGACGATGAACAACCAGATCATCTACAACCTGTTCTACATGTTCGTTGAGCGTGGCTTTGCCGTGCTGCGCTTCAATTCGCGTGGTGTCGGCCGCAGCCAGGGCATGTTCGACCACGGCGTCGGCGAGCTGTCCGACGCGGCTTCCGCGCTCGACTGGCTGCAGACCATCAACCGCGAATCGCGCGGCTGCTGGATCGCCGGCTTTTCCTTTGGCGCCTGGATCGGCATGCAGCTTCTGATGCGCCGTCCCGAGGTCGAGGGCTTCATCTCGGTCGCCCCGCCGGAAAACCTCTATGACTTCTCGTTCCTGGCCCCCTGCCCGTCCTCGGGCCTGATCATCCATGGCGACAAGGACCGCGTGGCGCCGCCCGCTTCGGTGCAGAAGCTGGTCGACAAGCTCAAGACCCAGAAGGGCATCACCATCGAGCAGCAGATCGTGGAGGGTGCAAACCACTTCTTCGAGGGCAAGATCGATGAGCTGACAATGGCGTGTGCCGAGTATCTGGACCGTCGCCGTCAGGAGATCGCCGACGGCGGCGGGCGCTGAACCATTCGAGCGCATTGTTGCGATCTGTTGGAGGGGACCTCATCCTGAGCCTGTCGTCGGACGGGGTCCCGCATGCACCGACCTCGTGGTTCGACAGGCTCGCCATGAGGTCTCACTCATCTCAGTGATTGTCCCATGACCAAATTCAAGTCCGACTTTCTTCGCGTGCTCGACGAACGCGGTTTCGTTCACCAGATTTCCGACCCCGAGGGGCTCGATGCCCTGGCGCTCAAGGGGCCCATCACCGGCTATGTCGGCTATGACGCCACGGCCACGTCGATCCATATCGGCAATCTGATCACCGTCACCATGCTCTACTGGTTGCAGGAAACGGGCCACAAGGCGATCAGCCTGATGGGCGGCGGCACCTCCATGGTGGGGGACCCTTCGTTCCGCGACGATCAGCGCCAGCTGCTCACGGTCGAGCAGATCGCCAGCAATATCGAGAGCATCAAAAAGGTCTACGGCAATATCCTGAACTATGAGGGCTCCAATCCGGCTATCATGGTCAACAATGCCGACTGGCTGCTCAAGCTGAACTATGTCGAGTTCCTGCGCGATGTGGGCCGCCATTTCTCGGTCAATCGCATGCTCAGCTTCGACTCGGTCAAGCTGCGTCTGGACCGCGAGCAGTCGCTGAGCTTCCTCGAATTCAACTACATGATCATGCAGGGCTATGACTTCGTCGAGCTGAACCGGCGCTATGGCACGGTGCTGCAGATGGGCGGCTCGGACCAGTGGGGCAATATCATCAATGGTGTCGATCTCAGTCACCGCATGGGTGGCGGCCAGCTCTATGCGCTGACCACGCCGCTGCTGACCAAGTCTTCAGGCGAGAAGATGGGCAAGTCCGCCTCCGGCGCGGTCTGGCTCAATGGCGAACTCTTCAGCCCCTATGATTTCTGGCAGTATTTCCGCAATACCGAAGACGCCGATGTCGGCAAGTTCCTCAAGATCTTCACCCGCCTGCCCTTGAGCGAGATTGCCCGTCTCGAGGCGCTGGGCGGCAATGAGATCAACGAGGCCAAGAAGGTACTGGCCACCGAAGTCACCGCCATCGTGCATGGTCGCGCGGCGGCAACCGAAGCCGCCCATACCGCCATGGCAACCTTCGAGACCGGGGCGATCGACCTGTCGCTGCCCACGGCCACCGTCACGCACGCCGAACTGGCCGGCGGCATCGGCATTCTGGCGGCGCTGGTCACTGCCGGACTGGCGGTCTCGAACGGCGAGGCCCGCCGCCACATCCAGTCGGGCGCCGTGCGCGTCAACGATGCGGTGATCGACGACGACAAGCTGGCTATCGGCGACAATGCCCTGCTCGACGAAGGGGTGATCAAGCTCTCTGTGGGCAAGAAGCGCCACGCCCTGCTCAAGCCGGTCTGACCGGCCGCACCGCCCACCATCCAAGGCGCCGCAGCAGTGGCGCCTTTTTTTTATTGGGCCTGCGGCAATTCCTTGGACCGGAACTCGAACAGTTCGCGCAATGCACCCGGCACCAGTGCCGAAAGCGGGTTGATCTTGAACTGGGGATTGTCCAGCGAGCCCTGCACCGCAAAGGTAACCCCCACCAGCCCCTCGCCGTCGCGTCCGCCCAGCAGCGGTCCGAGCAGGGGAATCTTCTGGAAGACGCTGTTGAGCCCGAACAGCGGCACATAAGTGCCCGTCAGGTCGTATTGCCGCTGCTTGGTATAGATATATCCCCGCATCGTGCCGCCCACGGTGGCGCCGGTGACCAGCGCATTGGTAACCTCGACCCGGTCGGAACGGCGGAGGAAATCGACTTCCGCAACATCGAAATCCAGCCGGTTCTGCTCGGCGATCGCCGCGCGCGAATCCGAGTGATTGCCGAGCACCTGGGCCACATTGGCCTCATCGACGATGGCAAAATTACGCATCACCAGGCGGCCGGCCTCGACGGCCTGGTCCCGGTCCGTGGTCAGCACCAGATTGCCCGAGCCACCCGCCAGCTGCGAGTAGACCCCCAGGAACCGCAGGATGGTGCCGGCATCGTTGAACGCCACCGACATGGTCCGGCCCTTGGGCGCCGGATTGGTCGTCACCGACAGCGCGTTGCCGTCGTTGAACTGCCCCGCCAGGCTCGCCTGCCGCACATCGCTGCCGCGCAATTGCAGCGACAGCGCCAGGTTGAAGGCCGTGGTCGCATAAAACCCCAAGGCCCTGTCCAGCTTGATATCGAGCGCGAGGGTCTGGTTGGTCTTGCTGGACTGCACCCCGCCCGTGCCTTCATTCAGCCCGAAGGCGCGCTTCAGCATCGGCTTGAGATCGAGCTGGGTGCCGCGCACCCGCACCGAATAGCCGTCATCGATCGGCTGCAGGTCCATCTGCGCGCTATCGCCCTCGCTCAGCGCAATCTGGCTGAACACGGCCGCAACCAGCCCCTTGGTGGCGTGATAGTCGATATCCCCCAGCGCGCGCACGCTGCCAAAGGAAAGGTCCACACCGCGCAACCGGGTCAGTTCGCCATCCTGCTCGACGGTTGCGCCGACGGTGCCGCTGGCCCCCACAGGCTTGGTGATCCCCAGATCCTCGATGACCAGCCCGGCTTCGGTCAGGTCCACCGCTACTTTAAGCGTCCCGTCGGGCATTGGCTGGGCGACGAAACGCACGCTGCCCGACAGGAAAGACGAAGCATCAAAGCCCATCCTGGCCAGCTCGGCGACATCCATGGTCGAGGACAGCCGGTACACCGGCTCGCTGCCAGCAGACCCGCCGATCTCGAGCTGTGTCGCGACGCCGTCTATTTCCGCCGTGCCGCCCAGCTGATAGCCATCCTGGGATGCGCTGAACGCCAGTTGGCCATTGCCGATGCGGCGCTTTTCGATCGGCTTGCTGCTGGCGAAATCGGACACCGTGCCGTTCAGCACATAGTCAAAACTCATCGCCCGGCCCGTTGCTTCATCGGGCAGGCGGATGGTCGCGACGACCCCGGTATCGACCGTGCCGGTCAGCGCGGTCACATCGATGGGCAGGGTAGTGCCCGCCAGCAGGTCGGGGTGCTGCGTGTTGACCAGCTCGAGCACGGCCGGGATCGGGCCGCTGATATCGCCCGAAACTTCGAGGATCTTGTCGGCCGGATCGGAATTGTCCATCACGATCGCCGGATTGCTGACGACGATGGTGCCGGCTGCCGTGGCCAGCCGGCCGCCGCCAGCCGAGATGGTCACATCCGAGTCGTTGATGTGCAGGCGCGTCTCGCCGCCCACGGCGATGGGCGCCATGCTGGCGGTCGGTTTGACGGCAACCCCCGTTCCCACCATGTCGAT
>CAXBKI010000016.1:0-14699 GCA_963975955.1 uncultured Devosia sp. | reverse complement strand
TGCCGGTCTATAACGGGCTGACCGATGCGAGCCACCCCACCCAGACGCTGGCGGATTTGATGACCATGCGGGAATTCACCCACAAGCATTTGTCGGACATGCGGGTGGCATTCCTGGGCGATGGACGCAACAATGTTGCGCGCTCACTCGCCACCGGGGCGATCAAGGTGGGGATCGACATGCGCATCGTCGCCCCCAAAGCCCTCTGGCCGGATGCCGACTTCGTTGCCCGGTTGCAGGACATCGGCGCCGCGACCGGCGGGACGCTGACGGTGACGGAAGACGTCAAGGAAGGCGTCAGGGACAGTGATTTCATCTATACCGATGTCTGGCTGTCGATGGGCGAGGATGAGAGCGCCTGGGGCGAGCGGATAAGCCTGCTGACGCCCTATCGGGTCACCGCGGCGGTGCTCAATGCCACTGGCAACCCCTTCGTCAAGTTCATGCATTGCCTGCCGGCCTTCCACAATATCGAGACCGAGGTGGGCAGCGATATTGCCCGGCGCTTCGGCATCGACTGCATGGAAGTCACCGAGGCGGTGTTCGAGTCCGACGCCTCGGTGGTGTTCGACCAGGCGGAAAACCGGATGCACACCATCAAGGCCGTGCTCGTCGCCACGCTGGGCGGCTGAAGCATGCGCGTGGTGGTGGCCCTTGGCGGCAATGCCCTGCTGCGGCGCGGCGAGAAGCTGACGGCAGAGAGCCAGCGGCAGAACGTGCATGACGCGGCGATCTCGCTGGCGGCGCTGATCGGGGCCGGCCACAGCCTTATCATCACGCATGGCAATGGCCCGCAGGTCGGCCTGCTGGCGCTGCAATCGGCGGCGGGGCCAACCGAGAGCGTACAGCCGCTCGATGTTCTGGGCGCCCAGAGCGAGGGGATGATCGGCTACCTGATCGAGCAGGAGCTGGGCGGCCTGCTGCCCGCGCAACACCCCATTGCCACGCTGCTGACGCAGACGCGGGTCAGCGCCACCGATCCTGCCTTTGCCGCGCCCAGCAAGCCGATTGGCCCCGGATATGACGAGACGACCGCGATCCGGCTCGCCGCCGAGCGCGGCTGGCACGTGGCCCGCGACGGCGAGCGCTGGCGCCGGGTCGTTGCCTCGCCGGCGCCGCTGGGCATTCTGGAGATCAAGGTCATCGCCCTGCTCGTCGCCCAAGGCGTCACGGTGATCTGTGCCGGTGGTGGCGGCATTCCAGTGGTGGAGCAGCCCGATGGCAGCCTGGTCGGCGTGGAAGCAGTGGTCGACAAGGACCTGGCCAGTGCACTGCTGGCGCAACAGATCGGGGCGGACATGCTGATGCTGCTGACCGATGTGGATGCCGTCTATGCCGGCTTCGGTACGCCGGCCGCGCGGGCCCTGGGACTGGTACGGCCACAGGAGCTGTCGGCATTCAGCTTTCCCGCGGGCTCCATGGCCCCCAAGGTAGCCGCCGCGCTGGACTTTGTTGCCAAGACCGGCAAGCCGGCCGCCATTGGTCGGCTGACCGATGCCCTGGCCATCCTGCAGGGCAAAAGCGGCACCCGCATCCAGCCGGTTTGATTACCGTCAAGACCGCAGGATTGATGACGCGATATTGGCCTTGACGGCCGTCAATTCAGGCGACGCTGCGCGTGAAGTGCTGCAGGCCTGCCACGTCCATAACCTCGATCTGACTGACGCCGGGCAGCCGGATCACGCCGGCATCCTTCAATGTCCGCAAGGCGCGCGACACGGTCTCGATGGTGAGGCAGAGATGGTCGGCGATGTCATTGCGCTGCATCGGCAAATCGATGAAGCCGCCAGCATCCTGTCGCTCATGCAGGTCAAGGAGGAAGGCGGCCAGCCGTTCGGAGGCGCGCATCAGCCCGAGCACCGTCATATGACGCTGGGCTTCGGCCAGTGTCCTGTGGGCGATGGCCAGCAAGTCGGCATCAAGAAACCTGCCCGAAGCCGGGCGCAGCAGACGGATGCCGACGCGGTCAACGCATTCGGCGCTGTACTCGCGCTCGTGACCAGGCTCGAAGCCCAGGACGTCCCCTTTGGACTGAAAGGCACTGATCTGCCGACGGCCGTCGGCGGTGAGGCGGCAGATGCGCACGGTACCGAATTCAACCAGATAGAGCGGCCCGACCGGCTCGCCCTGGGCGTATATCGTTGCGTTTGGGGGATAGAAGGACAGGGCACAAGGGCGCACGTGGGTCAGCAGTGAACGTAGCGTCGAATCGGGCGGCTCCATCCCTCTCAATGCATGATCATGGTTGAGCTGACTCAGCATCGCCGGTTCCTCGGTTTGGACCAGCAGCAGAGTGATCGAACCCCGGCAATGGTGAAATTCCGGGCGCTCGCCTAGGAATTCTACTTAGGAGGGGGGCTTGTTGCGGCCAGGGCGCTTTCGATGGCTGCAATCAGCGAATTGCCCAGCAGGGGCTTATGCACCAGGCAAAAGACCACTTCATCCAGCCAGGGCAAGGGCAGTCCTGCCAGAAGGACGACGGGAATGGCGTCACGACAGAAGGACAGGACCGTCTCCATGGGTGGCGCGATCGCCCGATGGTCGAGAATGGTGCAATCAAAGTGCTCCAGCGATTTCACAGCGCCGATGGCGGGATACGACACGACCTCGTAGCCGTCAGCCTTAAGCATGAACTCAAGGGATCGGCGGAGGTCTATATCCGGGGCAACGACCAACAGGCGGCGAGCGAGAGACATATCGATATTTCCAACCACGGCGCGCATCCGCGATCACTCATCCTTGCTAGCGCAGGATACGTTGCCCGCCTTGTCGTGGATCAAAACTGCGGCCACTCCCGACCGTTTTGCCGATTCTGGACACCCAGTATCATTCTGACCAGTTCGGGAAGGCTTCTGGCCTGCATCTTGGCCATCAGGCCAGCTCGATAGATTTCAACGGTACGGGGGCTGATGCCCAGATCGAAGGCAATAGTCTTGTTCGGTTCGCCGGAGACCACACCCTTGAGCACCTGCTTCTCGCGGTCGCTCAGTGTGCTGAGCCGCTGACGCGTGGCTTCGGCCTCAGCGTCCTGGTTCAGGCGAGACTGCACGGCGTGGACGGCATGTCTGATCGAGGCGATCAGGACGTCGTCAGCGAAGGGTTTTTCAATGAAGTCGAGGGCGCCGTTCTTCATCGCCTCCACAGCCATCTGGACATCACCATGTCCAGTGATGACGATGGCGGGCAGTTCGGCGTTGGCCTCGCGGAGCCTCTTGAGCAGTTCCACGCCGTTGATGTCGGGCATGCGAAGGTCTGTCACCAGGCAGCCATTGCGGATTCCCGCCGCATGCTCGAGAAATTCGGTGGCGCTGCGGTGGGTGCGAACGGCAAAACCCGAATTGCTGAGCAAAAAGGAGAGCGACTTGCGTACGGCCTCCTCGTCGTCGACAATATGGACGACGATATCGATGTCATTCATGTCGGTCGCTCCGTAGTGGTCGGCAGCGTAAAGCTGAAGCGCGCCCCGCCCGGATGACCGGATTTCATCTGGATCGTGCCTCCATGGGATTCGATGATACGTCGAGAGATGGACAGGCCTATGCCCATGCCGCCCGGCTTGGTCGTGACAAATGGCTGAAAGAGTTGCGCAGCAATGTCGGGTGGTATGCCGGGCCCGCTGTCGGCAACCGTGACCATAAGCATGTGATTGGCGGCATCGCGAACAGAGACCGTGAGGTTCCTGGCGGCGCTGTGCTGCATGGCCTCCATGGCATTCCGTATCAGGTTGATCAGGACCTGCTGGATTTGCACGGCGTCCACCAACACCCAACCTGCTGTCTCCTCGAAGTCGAATGACGCGCGAATGCCACGTTCTCTTGCGCCCAGCAGGGCCAGCCGGCAGGCGTCTTCGATGAGCTTCCTGATGTTTTCGGGATGGCGCTCGGTGGCGCCATGGGTCACGAATTCACGCAGATGCCGAATGATGTCCCCGGCGCGCAATGCCTGTCGTGCGGCGTCGGCGAGGGCGTCGCGCATGCGGTTGGCCGGTTTGGTGTCCAATTTGTCGAGTGCGGATGCAGCCCTGGACATAGTTGGCGATGGCCGACAGAGGCTGGTTGAGTTCATGGGCCATCATCGAGGCCATTTCGCCCAGCTCGTTGAGCCGCGCCAGACGGGCCAACTCACCCTGGGCTTCAGCCAGCCGGGCCTGCCCCTCTTCGCGCTCACTGAGATCTTTGATGAAGCCGGTGAAATATGCCTTGCCGTCGGACCACATCTCCCCCACGGCCAGCGTCATAGGGAAGGTTGAGGTGTCCTTGCGCCGGCCCAGAACGACGCGGTCACTGCCGATGATGCGCTTCTCGCCGGTCTTGAGGTAGCGGGCGAGATAGTCGTTGTGCTCCTGCCGATAGGGCGCGGGCATCAGCATGCTGACATTCTTGCCAACCGCCTCATCGGCTTCGTAGCCGAACTGTCGCACCGCGCCGGTATTGAATGTTACGATCGTACCATCGGTCTCGATCACAATGATGGCGTCCGGTACAGTATCGAGGATCGACTGCAGACGGGACTCGTCCTGTTCCAGGGTGCGCGCCATGTCGCGCGACCGTGCCATCGAGCGCCGGTAGGAATGGCCCAACCAGGTAATGGTGAAGCCGACACAGATGAAAAGAGCGACGTGGATAGTCAGGACCGGCAGATCACGACCTGGTGCGGCAAGCAGCAGCCAGGCTGCCGACAGGCCAGTTGCCAGGGATCCAGGGAGGGCGCCGCCCAGTATGGCCCCCGCCAATACGGCCGCAATAAACAGCAGGTCAGGGACGGCAGCGGCCCCGATCTCGCCGGCATGGGCCCCCAGCAGCATGGCGCCGAGGATCAGGCCCGAGGCAAGGGCATATGCAGTCCACCTGGATGGTTCCAATACCATGATCTGGCCGCAACATTCAGACTAGCCGGCAGGCCGCGCGCCTGCCACGCCCAAGGCCGGAAGGCTAGCGCGTCTGCCAGACGAATACAAACTCAGTTGCGCCCTGACGGCATGGCTGCACGCAATCGTACTATGGCTCCAGGACGCGCCTATGGCTGGTCTGTGTCTGGATTTTCCCGGCACCCGGTGCCGTTCAAACAGCAAGACTGCAATCGCTGCCCGGCCAGCAGGAATGGCTCACCACCATCCAGCGGTCGCCGACGCTGCACCCGGGTAGCGCAGTGTCACCGGCCGTTTACGATGTCCGCCGGATCAAGAACGCCTGCCTGACGCAGGTGGGCCAGGCCGGTCGACGTCCTGCCCAGCGTGCTGCGCCAGGATTTGCAGTACTTGCGCGTCGTCAAGCTGGCTGAAATCCTGGTAGTAGCGGCCGATCGCGTCGAAGTTGTCATGCTTTTCCAGGCAGACAACAGCATCAGCCTCGGCCTGCAACGCCGACACTGTGTCGGGCGGTCCTACGGGTACGGCCAGGATGATGCGGGCAGGGTGGCTCAGGCGCAGTGCGCGTATGGCGACACGGATGGTGGCGCCGGTGGCAACGCCGTCATCGACCAGGATGACGGTGCGCCCCGCAAGGGAGCGAGGCATTGTCTTGGGGCCAGGGTAAAGTAGACGGCGGCGGGCGATTTCAGCGCGCTCGCGCGCGCTCGCCGCAGCAAAATCGGCATCTGTCACTCTTGCCTGAGCGATAACATCCTCATTGCGCAGGACAATGGATGGATCGCCGTCGACGACGGCACCCATGGCCAGTTCAGGGTGGTGCGGCAGGCCGATCTTGCGCACAAGCAAGAGTTCAAGCGGGGCCCCGAGCGCTTGGGCAATTTCGGCCGCGACAGGAACACCGCCGCGCGGCAGCGCCACGATAATCGGCAGGTCATTGCGGTATTGCTGCAATGCCCGCGCCAGCTGCCGACCGGCGTCCTTGCGATCAACGAATGGCATAGTGCCTCCCAGATCCCGTGCCGAAACAGGTCGGTTCCGGCAAGCCTTGACCTAAGCCCGTGCCGTCAATGCGGGCCTTGATGTCGATCAAAATGGCTGACCGAAGCTGCTGGGATAGCCAATTTGATGCGCATCAAGATCGTTGGCTGCCATTGTTGTTCAATGTCGTCATCTACAACAAGGAGTGCCAAAATGGCTAACAGTGGAAACAATTTGACTGTCAAAGAAGGCGCCAAGCCGCAGGGGCGTAACCTGACCTTTGGCCAGCCATTTGACAATATCCGCCGGGACTTCGACCGGCTGTTCGGTGAACTTGACCGCAATCTGTTGCTGGCGCCCTTTTCCCTTTTCGGCGGGCCGGTCACCGGCCCGACCAATGGGGATGCGGACTGGTTCGCCGTGCCGGCAGTGGACGTGGTCGAGAAGACCGATGCCTACGAAATCACCGCCGAAATGCCGGGCATGGATGAGAAGGATATCGAGGTCTCGCTTGTGGATGGCGGGATCAGCATCCATGGCGAAAAGCGCCAGGACACGACCGACGACAGTGCCGACCGCTATGTTCGCGAACGCCGTTTCGGATCCTTCGAGCGCAATTTTGCCCTTCCGGACGGTGTCAATGCCGACAAGATAGAGGCCAATTATGCCAATGGCGTCTTGCGCGTGAAGCTTCCCAAAGACCCCAATGCCCAGTCGCCCAAACGCCGGATCGCGGTGACCAAGAACTGACTGCAGTCTGACCGCGTCGGACGGGGGCGAGGTCAAGGCCTCGCTCCTTGCATTTGTGATCCGCGTCAGATCTGGGCTACTCGGCGATGCGGCGGGTAAACGTCACGACGTCATGTGACGTTTTTGGTTCGACCTGCTCTCCCGGCCTCGGCGCGAAAAACAGCCTGACGTCGTCGCTGCTGACGCCGGCGATCGATTGCAGGCCGTCCCTGTCGAGAACCTCAAAATGGCTGCTGTCGATAATGGCTATGACGCCCCGGTCGGCAAGGTAGTGGATATGTCTGCTGATCGTCTCGAAGGTCGTGCCGAGGTAACTGGCCACATCTGAACGGGGAACCATCGATGCGGCCGTTGCCTTGAACGATCGCACCTTCAATTCCGCCATCATGCGTTCGCGACGTTCCAGCATGACCAGTAGATAGGTCGCGACCCGCTCGAGCGTGGTCTGGCAGCTCAGCAGCAGGGATTGCTCCCGCGCCTGCGCCAAGGCAGCCGTCGTGATCTGGAGCATGGAGCGGGCCAGGACCGGATGCCGTGCCAGGACGCCTTCGAAGGCCGACCGGTCGGCCACACATATTTCCGCCTCGGTGGCGGCCTCGATGGCAAATTCGGCCGACATATTGAAAACCTGTCCGAAGAAATCGCCGGGATAGAGCAGGCTGACGATGCGTTCGCGGCCATCGGGCAGCGTCTTGGACACTTTCAGGACACCGGCCAGCACGGTACCCACGACTGTGGCCTCCTCGCCATTGGCGATGATGGTTTGACCCGTCGCGACGAAGCGCTGGCCCGAAATGGCTGCAATCTCGGCACGGCTGGCCGGATCGGACAATCCGCACAGCGTGCCCGACAGGCTTCTGCAACGTGCGCAGCGCGTGGCTTGATCCGCGATCCTTCCCAGGGTTTGCATGTGGCCTCCTTGCGATGTGGCGACTTCCGCAGCGTCGCCCTTGGCAAAAGGAGGATTGCGCAATCAGGGCAGCATGGGTTTGACTTTAGTCAATTGTGCCTCTTGTTGATTGGCCGTGGTGACGCCCGCATGGGCGCCGGTCGATTGATGCCAATTGCCGATTTTGATGGCCATCAAACCCATTGGCTGCAAGTGGGTCATATTGAACCCAGTTGTGCCGAGACGCTGACAAAGGCTTCGCGCAGCCGTTTAGGTGACGGGCGCGCGGACCCCTGAGATCAAACGTCGACGAAGCACAACAGAGGGCCTGTGCTCACCCCTGCGTCGTCCGGTAACGCGGTTGCCCGGGGAGAAGCGCAGGCCCTGCTCATGCCGCCTGTCGATGACCGGCAGGTTTTCAATCGGTCGGCAAGCTGGCCGGACGCCGCAAGGTGATGATCTGCCGCAGGTTGTCTTCCCCGACGATCTCGATGCTCTCGAGCCCTTGGCTGCCCTCGAGCACGGAAATTGACCGGGGTCGGGAAATCATGTGGTCGAGCCCCTGCAACGCAATTTCCAGCAGGTCGTCCTTTGGATCGTAGACGATGCCGAGAAGCGGAACCCACTGACCCACAAGCTTCTGGTCGCCGACCGCCAGTCCCAAGACGTCGACCTGGGCCAATTGCATCCTGAGACCCTTCGACACCCTGTCGCAATATGGCTGCCACTCGTCCTTGTTCAACTTGCGGGTTGTCATTTCTTGCTGTCTCCGATGAGCGAAAAGGTCTGCACGCGTCGTGGTCTCACCAACAAGGCGCGCCATGAAGGACACACGGCGCGCCAGCGTTCGCGGTCGCCTAGTGGCGCCGGGCGATCAGCGGCGATACGGCCAGGACGATTGCGGTGGTCGCAAGGGCGATGGCCAGCGCCGGTTGCTGCCGGATGGCGCTCTCGATCGAGGTCTCGACCTGGCTTGCGCCGCGATAGAGGGCGGCCTGAATCTGCCGGCCCTGCTTCTCAAGCGCATCTGTTCCCGCTGCGGCCTCCTCGCGCAGGTCCTCCAGCCCGTGCCCCGACAGCTGGCCGACGGCACCGATGACCTCGGACAGGTCCTTCTGCAGCGCCCCGATCTTTGTGCGGAGCATGTCCATGTCCTTGCTGTATGTGTCGGCGGTGATCATGATGTTGGTCCTCGTGCAATGTGAACTGGTTGACGGGCCTGGCATTTGGCGGCCGCCACCGGCGATCGCTGCCGATCATGGCTGGTGGACGGCTGCCAGACAGCGATCCCTATGGCGCCTAGCAGGTTAGGCTCATCGTCGAACGTCGTTTTGACAGGCGTCAAATGAGCAACGGCCCTCGGACCGACCCATCCGCGTCTTTGCTGCGTCATGGCGACAGGAAAGACCGGCGCGATGACGGCGGGCGGCAAGGGCGAGGCGCCGTGATGGCCATGGAAAATCAGTGTTGTTCTGGCGTACAGGATTCTGTCTGCAGGGGCGTCTCCGGCCAGTCTTGCGGCAGCCTGCCACTGCGGAGCGTTATGCTTTGCCAGACGCGGAAGAACGGATCGGCAGGATCCTTGTTGCAGCGTCTGGCCAGCCGCTGGCGCGCGGCTGCCAGGCCGGCGACGCCACCCTTTGCATGGGTCCATCGCCCGACATGGGGGAGGATTGTGCCGCGCACCCGCCCGTTCGGGCGTCGATCGAGCGCACGCGCTGCGGGAACCGCCACGTCGATCATGGCGGCCTCTTCTTGCCACAGGTAATAGAAGACGATGACCCTGGCGATCGGGCTGACCGCATCGGATTGAGGCGCGAGCAATGCCAGACTTTTGTAGATCAGTTGTTCGAGGGCGTGGCGCTCCAGGGTACAATAGTCACTCAGATAGAGCAGGGGCTGGCTGTGCCCGGCGCGGGGGAGGGCGTGTCTTGCCGACGACGCGGTCAGTATCGGCGCGATCTTGACGTCGTTGGCGACATCGACGACGCAGGCCAGCTGACGCACCGCCTGTTCGATGCGGTGCCGGATCTCGGGCGTCCGGACGGTGCCGCGCAATGTGACGGAACCGTCCACCACACGGCCCGAGACGCTGTGGCGAAATTCTCCCAAGGCCCTGGCCAAGGCAAACCGGCAACATGGCGCGGCGGCGTCGCCGGGCGTTGGCGGTTGTCCCGATGGCTCAAGTGCACTCATACTGTCATGCTGCGTGGTCATCTCTCCTCCTCCGGCGCGCCAATGCCATGCTGTCCGGCTCGGGCGGGGAGAGACCATGTCCAGTCGCGGATTTCGGGCATGTCGTCGCCATTGGCGCGGATATAGGCCCTGTGTTCCGCCAACTTAGCCGCAATGATCCCGGCAAGGGCGTCCCTTTGCCCGGCCAGGCTCTCCACATGGTCGACCACAGACAGGGCGAGGTGAAAACGATCGAGGCCGTTCAGCACGGTCATGTCGAACGGCGTGGTGGTCGTGCCTTCCTCCTGATAGCCGTGGACGTGGAAGTCGGCATGGCCGCGCCGGCGATAGGTCAGCCGATGAATGAGAGCCGGGTAGCCGTGATAGGCAAAGACGACGGGAACGCCGGGGGTGAACATCGCGTCGAAGACGCGGTCGTCCAGCCCGTGCGGGTGCTGGCTGGGCGCCTGCAGCGCCATCAGGTCGACCACGTTCACCAGGCGCAGCTTGAGATCGGGAAAATGCTGCAGCAGCAGCTGCGTTGCCGCGAGCGCCTCCAGCGTGGGCACGTCGCCGGCACACGCGATGACCGCGTCGGGTCGATCGGTGCCGCAGCTCGAAGCCCATTCCCATACACCGATCCCCTTGCGGCAATGACCGATGGCCGCGTCGCGGTCCAGCCACTGTGCCTGGTTCTGCTTGCCCGCCACGATGACGTTGATGTAGTTGCGGCTGCGCAGGCAGTGATCGAGTACCGATAGCAAAGTGTTGGCATCGGGCGGCAGATAGACGCGCGCGACGCTGGCCTTCTTGTTGACCACATGGTCGATGAAGCCGGGATCCTGATGACTGAAACCATTGTGGTCCTGACGCCAGACATGGGAGGTCAGCAGGTAGTTGAGCGAGGCGATTGGCTTGCGCCAGGGTACTTCGTGACTGACCTTGAGCCACTTGGCGTGCTGGTTGACCATGGAATCCACGATGTGGATGAAGGCCTCGTAGCAGGAAAACAGCCCATGCCGCCCGGTCAGCAGATAGCCTTCGAGCCAGCCCTGGCACATGTGCTCGCTCAGGATCTCCATCACCCGGCCATCTTGCGCCAGTTGCCGGTCGGCGGGGTGGATGTCGTCCATGAAGGTGCGATCGGTGACCTCGAAAACGGCGCCCAAGCGGTTGGACTCGGTTTCGTCGGGGCCGAACAGGCGGAAATTGTCGCGATTGGCGGCAATCAGATCGCGCAGAAAGGCACCAGCGTGTCTGGTAGCCTCGCCCTTCACCGTTCCCGGCGTCGGCACGGGCAAGGCATATCGATCCAGTGCCGGCATCTGCAGGTCACGGAGCAGCATGCCGCCATTGGCATGTGGATTGGCGCTCATCCGGCGGCTGCCGCTGGGGGCGAGGGCGGCCAGTTCGGGTAGCAGCTGCCCTTGGGCGTCGAACAGCTCCTGGGGCCGGTAGCTCTTCATCCAGTTTTCCAGCACGGCCAGATGTCCGGGCGTTTCGGCAAGACCGCTGAGCGGCACCTGGTGGGAGCGCCAGGAGCCCTCGGTCGGGATGCCGTCGACCACCGGTCCGGTCCACCCCTTGGGCGAGCGCAGCACGATCATCGGCCAGGCCGGACGGGTAGCCGTGTCGCCGCTCCGTGCCGCGCTCTGGATGCCGACGATGGACGCGTGCGCCTGCGCCAGGGCAGCCGTCATGGCCTGGTGCATGGCCTGCGGCTCGGTACCCTCGACGAAAATGGGCGCGTAGCCATAGCCGCGCAGCAGGGCGTCCAGCTCGTCGTGACGGATGCGCGACAGAACAGTGGGGCTGGCGATCTTGTAGCCATTCAAATGCAGGATCGGCAGCACGGCGCCGTCGCGTGCCGGGTTGAGGAACTTGTTGGAATGCCAGCTGGTGGCCAGCGCGCCGGTTTCGGCTTCACCATCCCCCACGACGCAAGCGACCAATAGATCGGGATTATCGAAAGCCGCGCCATAGGCATGCATGAGGCTATAGCCCAGCTCACCCCCTTCATGGATCGATCCCGGGATGTCGGCGCCGACATGGCTGGATATGCCGCCCGGATAGGAGAACTGGCGGAACAGCTCCCGCAGGCCGCGGCTGTCCCGGCTGATGGCCGGGTAGAGCTCGCTGTAGGTGCCCTCCAGATAGGCGTTGGCGACGATGCCGGGGCCGCCGTGTCCCGGCCCGCAAACCAGCAGCATGTTGAGCTCGTGCTGGCCGATCAGCCGGTTGAGATGGGCATAGATGAAATTGAGCCCCGGCGTGGTTCCCCAATGGCCGATCAGCCGGGCCTTGACGTGGTCGAGGGTCAGCGGTTCGGTCAGCAGCGGATTGTCGCGAAGATAGATTTGCCCCACTGCAAGATAATTGGCGGCGCGCCAGTAGCGGTCGATGAGGTCCAGTTCGGTGACATTCAGCGGGTCAGTCATGCGGTGCGGTCTCCTGGCTGGTTACGCCGCCCGCCAGCATCTGCTGCACGATGCTGACGATCACGGCTTCCTCGTCGGTTTCGATCACCCGCACAGTGACGGAGCTGCCCCGGGTGGAGATGATGGGTCCGCCGATGGCGTTGGCGGCCGGGTCGAGCGTGATGCCCAGGAACTCGAGCCCGCCACAGGCGCGGCTGCGAATGGCTGGCGCGTTCTGGCCGACACCGCCGGTAAAGACCAATGTATCGATTCCGCCCAGCGCTGCTGCCAGCGCGCCTATGGCCTGACGGATGCGATAGCCGTAGGTGTCGAGCGCTTCGGTGGCCCGAGGATCGCTGGCTTCATGCCGGAGCAGCTCGCGCACGTCGCCGCTGATCTCGGACATGCCGAGCAGGCCTGACGCGGTGTTGACCATGCTGTTGAAGGCCTGCACGTCCATCCCTTCGGTCTGCGCCAGATGGCGCATCAGGCCAGGATCGAGATCGCCGCTGCGGGTCGCCATGGGAATGCCGCCGGCCGTGGAAAACCCCATCGTCGTGTCGATGCTTTGCCGCGCCTTGACTGCCGCCAGGCTCGAGCCGCTGCCCAGATGCGCCAGCACCAGCCGTCCCGCGGCTGCTTCCGGGCCGGCCTGACGGGCGAGCTCGTCCACGAGATAGGCATAGGACAGGCCGTGGAAGCCGAAGCGTTCGATGCCCTTGAGTGCCAGCCGTCGCGGGATCGCAATTCGTCGGGCGACCGCCGGCATGGTGCGGTGAAAGGCCGTGTCGAAACAGGCCACCTGCGGCAGATCGGGAAAATGCTCGCGGCAGATGTCGATGATGGATAGCTCCGCCGGCAGGTGCGCCGGCGCCCATTCGCGAAGGGCCTGCAGCCGGGCAAGCAGCGGCGGATCGATCAACGCCGGAGCGTGCTGGTCGGGCCCGCCGTGCACCAGGCGGTGCCCGATGGCGCGAATGGATGCTGCGCCGCCGGCCAGCCAGGTCAACAGGTGTCGCGTGGCGGCGCGGTGGTCCAGCGACCCGAGCGGGTCGATACGCTGCGGCAGATCGCCGACTTCCGTCCGAAAACTGGCGTTCTCCTGCCCCAGATTGGCGAATTCGCCGCGCATCACACGCAACGTCGTATCCGCATCATAGGCCGCGAATTTGAGACTGGATGAGCCACCGTTGAGCGTGAGGATCAGGTCCGTCATCAGAGCTCCGAGTGCGCCGGAAGGGCACGCCACTATCGCAGGCCCGGCGCCTGAACAAATTGACGCCGATCAACTCGGCCTGCGATCTGCCGGGTCGGCCGGCGTGGTGGGTGGGGAAGGCCGTCGCAGACCAGCGGATGTAGCGCCGGCCGTCCACGCAGGATTTGATCGGCGTCAAGCCTTGTGCCGGGCGCCACCAATAGATTGATCCTGCCGGCGTCCAGACGCCGCCAAACAGGAGATTGAGATGTCCGATATCACCCTAAAGCAGCTCATCAATGACGAGCTTGAGTTTGAACCCAGCATCGATGCGGCCGACATCGGCGTCGCTGTCGAAAACGGCATTGTAACCCTGACCGGTCACGTGCCGACCTATGGTCAAAAGACCAAGATCGAGGAAATCGTCAGCCGTCTCAAGGGCGCCCGCGGTCTGGCCGAGGAAATCGAGGTCCGACCCGCGGGGTCGAAATCCACGGCGGACGACGTTCTTGCCAAGCGCGCCGCCGACCTCATTCACTGGAATGCCTTCGTTCCCGCCGAGGCCATCAAAGTGAAGGTGCAAAAGGGCTATGTCACCCTGACCGGCGCCGTCGAGTGGCAGTACCAGAAGGACAGCGCCTATCGCGCCGTGCGCGACATGCAGGGCATCACGGGGGTTTACAATCAGATCGCCGTAACGCCCCGAGCCACGTCGGTGGACGTCAAATCGCGTATCGAGAACGCCCTCAAGCGCAATGCCGAAGTCGAGGCGGACGGCATCAAGGTGAAGGTAGCGGACGGCAAGGTAACGCTGGAAGGCAAGGTCAAGGTGTGGTCCGACCGTTACGTCGCCGAGCGCGCAGCCTGGTCCGCGCCAGGGGTGAAGCAGGTGGAAGACCACCTTGGCATCGCCTGACGAGTCCTGTACGCGGGACGGGTCGAAAGGCCCGTTCCCGGATTGATGGCCAGACCTGCTAGCTGCCTTTCGTCGATCCTGCGTCCTTGTCCTGGGGATGGTGCGATACCGGCAGTGGCGGCACACAATAGCGTTCGCCGATCAGATGGCTGATTTCCTCAAGGCTGCTCGCGTCTTCCTGACGCTCCGCAGCAGCCAATGTCGCGGCCGTTTCCGCCAGCTGGGCGTCCCGGATGACGCTGTTGAACCACCGCGATATGTCGCCATTGCGCAGATGATGCGACCATACCTCAAGGGGCAGTTGACGGGCCACCGTGATGAACTCGAAGAGATTGCGCGTTGGTACCAGATATCTGTCGTCGGGCCCCCTGAAATAGAAGCTGCGCTCGCGGCCAACATCGCCGGTGGCATATTTGCCGGCGTGGCGAATGTGGCGGCTCTTGGGAGAGTAAGGCCACAGCCCCATGCTGGGCCTGCCCCGGCGCCACATCAGCGCAGGCGGGGCAGGG
>CAXBKI010000015.1:0-14727 GCA_963975955.1 uncultured Devosia sp. | reverse complement strand
TCGAGGAACGCCTTGATATCGGCGGAGTATTTGTCTTCGCCCAGGCCGGTGAAATAATCCACCGACCAGCTGTCGCCCAGCAAGGCACGCATATACCAGGCCGTGTTCAGTGTATCGCCGGCATAGCCGAGGCGATATTGCCGGTCCTCGCCACCACTCATCTCGATCATGCATTCACCGATGCTGACGAAGCGTTGCTGTGCCAAACCCTTGCCCTCCTTGCCTATCTGCGGCTTATGCCGGTAAAGCCCAATTCACCGCAAGCCAGTATCTTCCATACAAGATCAGAAGGCACTATGGTGCGGCCAATTATTTCGCCGGAGATTTCCATGACGCGTCTGAGCGCCGAGACCCTGAGCAGCATCCCCGCCGGGGTGGCTGTGCCCAACTACGATCGCAGCACGCTGACGCCCGGCATCGTGCATCTGGGCATTGGCGCCTTTCATCGCGCCCATATGGCGGTCTATGTCGACGATTTGCTCAAGGACCATCCCGACTGGGCCATCATCGGCGCCAGTCTACGCCGCCCCGACACCAAGGAAGCGCTCGAGCCCCAGGATGGGCTCTATACCATCGCCGTGCGCGACGCGGCCGGCACCCATCCGCGGGTGATCGGCTCGATCCTGAGCGTGCTCGATGCCAATACCCAACGCGAAGAATTGCTGGCGCTGATGGCCGAGCCGAAAATCCGCATCGTTTCGCTCACGGTGACCGAGAAGGGCTATTGCCACGACCCGGCGACCGGCGAACTCGACGAGCGTCACCCCGATATCGTCCACGACCTGGCCAACCCGACGGCGCCGAAATCCGCGCCGGGCATGCTGGTCGAAGCGCTGGCGCGCCGCCATGCCGCCGGCCTTGCCCCGTTTACCGTGATGAGCTGCGATAACCTGCCCTCCAATGGCGAGACGGTGCAGCGCATCGTCACCCGCTTCGCCAGCCTGCGCGATGCAGGGCTGGGCGACTGGGTCAAACAGAACGTCGCCTTTCCCGGCACCATGGTGGATCGCATCGTGCCCTCGACCACCGATGCCGACCGCGCGACGGTTGCCGGCCTGATCGGAACGGACGATGCTTGGCCGATCATGACAGAGCCTTTCACCCAGTGGGTGATCGAAGACAAGTTCCCGCAGGGCCGTCCGCCGTTCGATACCGTGGGCGCACAACTGGTCGAGGATGTCGAACCGTTCGAGCGCATGAAGCTGCGCATGCTCAATGGCAGCCACTCGACAATCGCCTATCTGGGCTATCTGGCGGGCCATGAATATGTGTCCCAGGCGATTGCCGATCCCGGTTTTTTCAAGCTGATCCATGGCCTGATGACCGAGGAAGCCATGCCAACCCTGGATATGCCCGGCACCGATCTGGGAGCTTATCGCGACGAACTGCTGCAGCGCTTCGCCAATCCGGCATTGCAGCATCGCACCTGGCAGATCGCCATGGACGGCTCGCAAAAGCTGCCGCAGCGGCTGCTCGGCACCATTCGCGAGCGTCTCAAGGCCGGCCAGAGTTTTGACCGGCTGGCGCTCGGCGTCGCCGGCTGGATGCGCTATGTCGTCGGCATCGACGAAAAGGGCGACAACATCGATGTCCGCGATCCGCTTGCCATGCGCATGATGGCGATCGCCGCCGAGGCCGGCGACGATGCCGAGGCGCTCTATGTCGGGCTGGTGGCGCTCAACGAAGTGTTTGGCACCGATCTTGCCGACAACCAGGCCTTTGGCGACGCTGTCGTCACCCAGCTCGAAAGCCTGTTCGATGATGGCGTTGTCGAGACAATCCGGGAACTGGTTGGGTAAAAACCCCACCTGGCCTCCCCCTGAAAGGGGGAGGAACGGCATTGTGTTTAGGGCAAGATTTTGCCCACCCACGCGAGACATTCCTCCCCCTGCTGGGGGAGGCCGGGTGGGTGAATTCCCGCCTAAAGCCGCCCCTCCATCGCGCGGTCAAAGATCTCCAGTGCCAGGTCTTTGGTCAGGTCGAGCGGATTGCCGCCGGCGGTGGGGTCGACAACAGCCATCTCGCCAATCAGCGCGCGCTGGGCGCCATCGACCTTGAATTCGGCCAGGGTGTGGGGCACGTCCAGCCGCATGCGCAGGCCGATCACGGCGTGCTGGAACGCCTCGAAGGTCGGCGCATATCCGAGATAGGCAGCCAGCCGGGCAATGCGGGTTTCAATGGCTGGGCGATTGACGCTGAGCACATAGGGCATGAACACCGCATTGGTCATGCCGTGATGGGTATCGTAGAGCGCGCCGACCGGATGGCTGAGCGCGTGGATGGCGCCCAGGCCTTTCTGGAAGGCGGTGGCGCCCATGGCCGCAGCGCTCATCATGTGGCCGCGGGCTTCAACGTCATGCGGGTTGGCAGCCACTTTGGGCAGGTTCTCCATGACCAGGCGAATGCCCTCCACCGCAATTCCATCAGCCATTGGGTGATAGCCGGGGGCACAATAGGCTTCCAGGCAATGCGCCAGGGCATCCATCCCGGTGCCGACAGTGATGAAGGTTGGCATGCCGACGGTGAGTTCGGGATCAGCGATGACCACCTTGGGCATCATCAGCGGGTGAAAGATCACCTTCTTGGTATGGGTGGTCTCGTCTGTGATGACGCCGGCGCGGCCGACTTCCGAGCCGGTGCCTGCGGTGGTCGGCACGGCGATGATGGGCAGGATGCCGGCAGGATCGGCGCGGGTCCACCAATCGCCGACATCTTCGAAATCCCACATCGGCCGGGTCTGGCCGGCCATGAAGGCGATGACCTTGCCGGCGTCGAGCCCCGATCCGCCGCCGAAGGCGATGACGCCGTCATGGCTGCCAGCGCGCAGCACCTTGATGCCGGCCTCGACATTGGCGGCAACCGGATTGGGCTTGACCTCGGCAAACACGCCAACGTCAAATCCCGCTTCCTTGAGCAGGGCGATGGTATTCTGCGTCACCGGCAGGTTGACCAGTCCGGCATCGGTCACCAGCAAGGGCCTGGTGATGCCCGCGCTCCTTAATGCATCAGGCAGTTCGGCAATGCGGCCGGGCCCGAACTTGATCGCGGTGGGGTAGTTCCAACTGGCTTTGGTCATCGTATTCTCCTCCGGTGTACCGGGACCTCGTGGTGAGATTGTCGAACCACGAGGGCGGGGCACTCATGCCCGCTTCAGGTGATAGCTCTTGGGCTGGCTCAGATTGGCGTAGCCGATTTCGCTGAGGCTGCCGCCCTTGCCGGTGTCCTTGACCCCGGTCCAGACCAGAGCCGGATCGAGGTAATCGCAGCGATTGGCGAACACCGTGCCGGTCTGGATGCGTTCGCCCAGCTTGGCCGCGGCGTCGAGATCGTCGGTCCAGATCGAGGCGGTAAGGCCATAGGGGCTGTCATTCATCAGGGCGATGGCCTCGGCATCGTCGGCCACTTTCATGATGCCGACCACCGGGCCGAAGCTCTCCTCGCGCATCACGCTCATCTGGTGATTGACGCCGGTGAGGACTTCGGGCGCCAGATAGGGTGAGCCGGGGACATCCAGCTTGTGCCTGGTGCCGAGCCGGGCCGAAGCGCCACCGCGCACGGCCTCCTCGGTCTGCTGCCGCACGTGATCGGCAAAACTGGCACGCGCCATCGGACCAACCACCGTGTCGGCGTCGAGCGGGTTGCCGAGCTTCCAGCCATCTGCCGCTTCAATAAAACGGTCGACGAATTTCTCATAGACGTCACCATGCACATATATCCGTTCCACCCCGCAGCAGCTCTGTCCGGAATTGAAGAACGAGCCATCGACCAGGCTTTCGACCGCTTTGTCCAGTTGGACATCGGGGCGGACATAGGCCGGGTCCTTGCCGCCAAGCTCAAGGCCCAGCGTGGCGAAAGTGCCCGCCGCAGCCTTTTCAATGCGACGGCCGCCGGCCACCGAGCCGGTAAAATTGATGTGGTCGATCTGGCCTGAACCGATCAGCGTCTCGGTATCGGCATGGCCCAGTACCAGGTTCTGGAACAGGCCGATGGGCAGGCCGGCCTGCTCGGCGGCCAGGGCAAAGCGCTCACCGGCCAGAAGGGTCTGGCTGGCATGCTTGAGCATCACCGCATTGCCGGCCACCAGCGCCGGCACGATGGTATTGATCGCTGTCAGGAAGGGGTAATTCCAGGGCGCGACCACCAGCACGATGCCGAGCGGCTCGCGCGTGATGTAGCGGCTGAAATTGGCCTTGGGCGGCATATGCACCGGCGCCAGGGCTTCAGTGGCCAGCTCGATCATGTAGCGCGAGCGCTCTTCGACGCCGTTCTTTTCGCCGCCATAGTGCACCGGCCGGCCCATCTGCCAGGCCAGTTCGGGCACGATCTCGTCATTCATCAGCAAGAGCGCATCGACCATGTGGCTGACGATCTTCTGCCGCTCGGGCAGGGTGGTTTCCGCCCAGGCCTGTCGGGCCATCTGGGCGCGGATGACGGCGCTCTCGATCTCGACCGGGCTGGCGGTCAGGCGCTCGGCATAGCGGCTGCCATCGACGGGGGAGATGATCTGGATCGTCTCGGTCATGGGGCACGTCCTTGTGTGATTGGGGCAGATGGCAGCCAAGCTGAGCAATGCGGCAGCATTAACTCCGCTCGAAGCCACGCTTGAGTTCCCAGTCGGTGACCCGGCGGTCATATTCGAGCTGTTCCCATTCGGCGGTGTGCACATAATGGGCGATCACCGCCTCGCCAAAGGCCGCCTTGAGCATCTCCGAGCCGCGCAGCCAGTCGGTGGCCTCGCGCAGCGTCTTTGAAATCTCGGGCAGCCCGACATCGCCATAGGCGTCGCCGACAAAGGCAGGCTGCAGCTCGCGTTTTTCCTCGATGCCCTTGATGCCGGCGGCGATCAGCGCGGCGATGGCGAGATAGGGATTGAGATCGGCGCCACCGATGCGGCACTCCACCCGGATGGATTTTGAATGCTCGCCGCACAGGCGAAAGCCTGCCGTGCGATTGTCCGGACTCCAGATCGCCTTGGTCGGGGCAAAGGTGCCGGCCTGGAAGCGCTTGTAGGAATTGATATAGGGCGCCAGGAAATAGGTGATGTCCCGGGCATAGGCCAGTTGCCCGGCCATGAAATGCTTCATCAGCTCGCTCATGCCGCGATCGTCGCTGCTGTCGGGAAACATCGGCTTGCCGTCCAGATCGGCCAGCGACATGTGAATATGGCTCGAAGATCCCGCCAGCGCATAGTCCCACTTGGCCATGAAGGTCACGGCCCTGCCCTGGGCATGGGCGATTTCCTTGGTCGCATTTTTCAGCACCACATGCCGATCGGCCATGGTCAGCGCATCGGCATATTTGACGTTGATCTCTTCCTGCCCCGGGCCCCATTCGCCCTTGGAGGATTCCACCGGGATGCCCGAGGCCTGCAGGTGCTTGCGCAGCGCCCGCATCACCCCTTCCTCCTTGGTGGTCTGGAAGATGTGGTAATCCTGGATGTAGTCGCCGGCGGTCTGCGCCCTGGCGTGGCCCTTCTGGCCGATGGTTCGATAGTCCTCGTCGAACAGGTAGAATTCAAGTTCCGTGGCGGCATTGGCCTTGTAGCTCATCGCCGCCAGCCGATCGATCTGGTGCTTGAGGATGGCGCGGGGGCTGTGGGCGATCGGCTCATGATGGTGATGATCGCTGAGGTCGCACAGCACAATGGCGGTGCCATCAAGCCAGCTGGCCTTCATCAGGGTTGAAAGATCGGGCTTCATGACGAAATCGCCATAGCCCTTCTTCCAGTTGGCGGCTGCGTAGCCGGGGACCGGCTCCATGTCGATGTCGTCAGCCAGCAGATAGTCGCAGCCATGGGTCTCGTCTTCAGCCACCTCAAGAAAGAACTCGGCCTGGAAACGCTTGCCGATCATGCGCCCCTGCATGTCGGGAAAGGCGACCAGCACGGTGTCGATGCTGCCGGCGGCGATATCGGCGGTAAGTTCGGCAAGACTGTAAGCCATGACTATTGTCCTCGATATTGACGTTACCCACCGGGTCCCCCGGCCCGCGCCTCGGTCCATCCTGAGGTGCCCGGTTCTGGCGATGCCGTGGGCCGGATTGCGGCCAGCGCGGCAATGACATTGCCATTGGGTGGGCCGGCGCGTGGCCGGCCCCTGCGCTTTAGGCCCGATGCTCGAGCGCGAACTCTTCCTCAGGGGACAGGATCAGCTTGTTGCGGCCGACCAGCCCGAAATAGACGATGCCCACGGCGCACCAGAGCACTACCCAGATCACGCCCTTGAAGAAGTTGGGGTCCTGCAGCTGGTAGAACAACGTCACTGCCGCGATGGCGATGGTGAGAACGGCCCCGCCAATGCCCAAAGGCGAGCGGAACGGCCGTTCCATATTGGGCTGGTTGCGCCGTAGGAGGATAAAGCTGAGCGCCTGCATGATGTAGCTAAGCATCGCGCCGAACACTGCCATGTTGAGCAGCACAGTGCCGATAATGTCGTCTCCCTGCTGGCCGGGCTCGCTGCCACCCCCTCCATTGGCAAACCAGATGATCAGCATCACGGTCAGCCCAAGGGCCGCGCCGGTCATCATGGCGATGTGCGGTGTCTTGTGCGTTCCATGGGTGATCGACAGGGCCGACGGGAAATAGCCGGCCCGGCTGAGCGAATAGACCTGACGGCCCTGGGCGAACAAGATCGTGTGGAAGGAGGCGATCAGGCCGATCATGGCCACCAGCCCCAGGACCACGGCGCCGCTGGTGCCGTAGATGGCGCGGAAGCCGTCAAGCAGTGGCTCGCCCGACGTGCTCAGCGCAAAGGCGCCAACGCCGATCACCGATGGGTTGAGCAGCATGATCATGAAGGCCGAGATGACCAGCGTGCCCATGCCCAACAGGATGCCGCGCGGCATGTCGCGCCTGGGATCCACCGATTCCTCGGCGGCCAGGGGCAGCTGCTCGATGGCCAGGAAGAGCCAGACCGCAAAGGGCAGGGTGGCCAATACGCCGCCAAAGCCGAAGGGGAATAGGTCACCGCCGCCTTCGGGCAGCTCCGTACCGTCCGCAGCGATGTTGAGCGCCCAGCGCGAGAAATCCATATTGGGGATGGCGCTGATCCAGAACGCAATCAGTACGGCCAGCGAAGCCAGCGTCACCACCAGCGTCACCTTGAAGCTGAGCGCAACACCATAAATGTTGAGGGCCAGGAAGATGGCGTAGAATACCACCCAGATGATCGGCAGCCAGGCGGCGTCCAGCCCCACAATGGCGCTGAAATAGGAGGATATGAAAGTGACCACCACGGCGGGGGTCAGCACATATTCCACATTCTCGAACAGGCCGGTGATGAAGCCGCCCCATGGGCCCATCGAGGTGCGGGCGAAGGAATAGGCGGCCCCGGTATGGGGCAGGGCAGGGCTCATCTCGGCAATGCAGAAGACCAGACCCAGATACATGATGGCGATGATGCCGGCTGCCACCATCATGCCGCCCCAGCCACCGGTGGCAAATCCGAAGTTCCAGCCCGAGAAGTGACCCGAGATGACAGCGCCGACACCGAGCGCCCAAAGCGACCAGATGCCGGCATAGCGTGTCAGGCCGCGTTCCTCGAAATAGCTCTTGTCGCGTGTCGCATAGGCGACACTGCCGACCTTCCTGGATTCACTCATAGTCACGTCCCCCTTTGAGATTGCCCACGATATTGACTACACGGCCATTGTCCCCTGCCGCGCATGCCGCGCCGCTTCCAGACAACGCGCCAGCCGGGCGGACCAGAAATCCACGCCGACCGGTTCGAGGATCTCGTCGTTGCGCAGCTCGATCATGACGGCTTCGAGCCCGCGCGCATCGCCATGTTTTTCCAGGGTCAGCGTGACGCCATTGAGAGCTGCATAGGGCTGGTTCCAGCCAATGTTGAGCGCGGGATCTTCTGCCGCCAGAGCGTCGCGCAGCGCCTGGGTATAGCGAGGGTCGATGCCATGAATGAGCCCGATCGGCCAAGGCCGTGCCACCCCGTTATAGACCGGGGTGAATGAGTGCATGCAGATCAGAATGCTCTCCCGCCCGGCATGCCGACGCGACTCGAGCAGCGTCTCGATCGAGGCGTGGAAGGGACGGTGATAGTGATCGATGCGGTATTGCCGCTCATCGGCGCTCAGGTTCTCATTGGCTGCAATGCGCGTGGCTTCCGACAGCGTCCAGATCAGCTCGGGCGCATCGAGGTCGCGATTGCAGTCGATGATCAGCCGGGACACGTTCGACTGCACCAGAGGCGCATCGAGCAGGCTGCTCAGCGCCCGGCTTACCGACAGCGCGCCGGGATCCCAGGCGATGTGGCTGACGCGTTCAGTCATGCTCAGGCCCAGATCGCCATACTTTTCAGGGATGCGATTGCTGGCATGGTCGCACACCAGCACGAAGGGCGACTGCCCCCGCGCATTGCTCACCAGTACCGCGCTTTGTTCCGTTCCGCTCACTTGGCCTCTACGCAGAATTGATTAACTTCTGTATCAGTAGTTTCATAACCACGAAAACTGTCAATGCTGAAAGCACAGGTTCAGGGGGCGCAATGGAGGGCAAGTCGGTTGCCGGCCGCATTCACGATGCGATCGAACGCCTCACGGCGGCCGAGAAAAGGGCGGCGCGGGGACTGCTCGGATCCTATCCCACGCTAGGCCTAGCACCGGTCGCCGAATTCGCGCAGCAGGCCGGCGTCAGTTCTGCCAGCGTGCTGCGGTTCGTGGCGCAGCTGGGCTACAGGTCTTATCCCGATTTTCAGCGCGCGCTGCGCGAGGAGATGGAGCAGCGCTCCAAATCGCCCTTGCAGCGCAGCCCGGCAGGTGCCGGCAGGAGCCCGGGCGACGCCCAGTTCCTCGATCACTTCATTGGTCAGGCGGTGGACAATCTGCGCGCCTCCGTGGCACTGATTCCGGCCGCCGAATTCGAGACCATCTGCACCCGCCTGGCGGAAAGCCGGGGCAGTTGCTGGCTGGCCGGAGGCCGGTTCACCGATTTCCTGGCTGGCTACATGGAAGCCCATTTGCGGTTGATCCGGCCCGGCGTGCGACGCCTCGACGGGCGGGTGGCCACGCGGGCCGACCAGCTCATCGACGTCAAGGCCGGCGATATCGCCATCATCTTTGACGTGCGTCGCTATGATCCCACTCTGCTGGAGCTGGCTGGGGACCTGGTCGCGCGGCGCGTCCAGATCGTGCTCATCACCGACGACTGGATGAGTCCGGTCAGCCGTTTTGCCAAACTGGTCCTGCCCTGCCACACCGAAATGGGCCGTACCTGGGATGCCAATGGCGCATTGCTGACGCTGGTCGAGGCCGTTCTGGCCCGGGTCACCGAACTGACCTGGCCCACCGCCAGCAAGCGCATGGGCGCCATCGAACGCAGCTAGTCGGTCTTGGGCATCTTCAGAAAGTCCGGGCCGCTGAAACAGATATTGGCGTCGATCTCGCCAATCGCCTTGTCGTCCTTGCCGGCATAGTCCAGCCCCTGCAGCACGCTCTGGATCAGCGTGATCCGGCCGCGGCGCTTGTCATTGGTGCGAATGACCGTCCAGGGCGCGTGCTCGGTGTGGGTCCGCTTGATCATGATGTCGCGTGCGGCCGTATAATCGTCCCACCGGGTCAACGCCTCCAGATCGATCGGCGAGAGTTTCCAGACCTTGAGCGGATCATGCCGCCTGTCATGAAACCGCTTGAGCTGCATTTCGCGGCCGATCGAGAGCCAGAACTTGAACAGGTGAATGCCATCCCGGGTGACGCGCTTTTCAAACTCGGGCGCCTCGTCCAGGAAATGCTCGGTCTCCTCGGGTGTGCAGAAGCCCATGACCTTTTCCACACCGGCCCTATTGTACCAGGATCTGTCGAACAGCACCGTCTCGCTGGCTGCCGGCATCCAGTCGACATAGCGCTGGAAATACCACTGCGTCCTTTCGCGATCATTGGGCTTGGGCAGCGCGGCGATGATCGAATAGCGCGGGTTGAGGTTCTCCAAATATCGCTTGATGGTGCCGCCCTTGCCGGCGGCATCGCGTCCCTCGAACACAATCATGATACGCTCGCCGCTGGCCGCCAGATGTGCCTGCAGCGTCACCAATTGCTTTTGCAGAGCGTACATCTGGGCTTCATAGATGTCGCGATCCAGCTTATCGTCATAGGGGTAGCCGCCCGACTCCATGGCATGTTTCTTGATCGCCTTGGGCAGATCGGGACTTTCAATGTCGAAGCCGTCGATAGGATCAGTCACTCGTGTCGCTCCGTTGTCATGCTCACCGTGCTATAGAGTCGCCCCCTTACGCAAGGGGACTGGCAACTGCCTGAATCACAGAAGCAAATGGACGAATCTCAAACCAACGCCCCAGCGTCCCGCCTCACTCTAGTGCTGTCTCGCCTGGGTGCGCAGACCGGCCTGCTGGCGGGTATCGCCGGCGTATTGGTTGCACTGACGATCTTTGGCGGGCTGAGCATTCCCGGCGCCGTCATCGGTTTTGTCGCGATCGTGCTCGGGACCACGCTTCTTCCGGCCAGCGCAGTCGCCCCGGATGAACCCGTCGCTTTGGCAGCGCTGCCCCCCGAGATCGTGCCGGTCAGCACCGTTGCGGTGTTTGCCGACGCCCTGATCGACCCTTGCCTGGTTCTGGACCGCCGCAGCGTGGTGCTGCACGCCAATCCGGCGGCCAAGCGACAATTTCCCGGCGTTACCAGCGGCAACCCCATCAGCTTTTCCATGCGCAACCCTGAACTGGTCCAGGCCATCGACGCTGCCTTGCGCACCGGCACCACGCGTAGCATCGAGCTGCACGAAACCGTTCCATCGGAAACCTGGGACAAGGTCGTGGTTGCCCCGCTTGTCCGGCCCGGCATCGACTGGTTCGGCGATGAGCAGCGCCAGCTCATCATCACCTTCCAGAGCCTGACCGAGCTCAAGCGGGTGGAGGCCTTGCGTTCCGACTTCATTGCCAATGCCAGCCACGAATTGCGCACGCCGCTGGCGTCCCTGCTGGGCTTTATCGACACCCTGCTCGGTCCCGCCGCCAAGGATACTGCGGCGCGCGAAAAGTTTCTGGGCATCATGCGCGGCCAGGCCGAGCGCATGAGCAAGCTGATCGATGATCTGCTCAGCCTCTCGCGCATCGAGATGCACCAGCATGTGCGCCCCACCGGCAGCATCGAACTGGCGGCTTTGCTGCGTGAGGTGCGCGAAGGCCTGATGACCCAGGCCAAGGCCGCCGATATCGAAATCCGGCTCGACCTGTTCGCCGGTCCCTCCACGACCACAGGCGACCGCGGCCAGCTTTATGAAGTGTTTGAAAACCTGCTCGACAATGCCATCAAGTATGGCGCCGGCGGCAAGTTCGTCGAGGTGAGCCTGGCGCCGGCCGGGCGTCCGGGCTTCCAGCATGTAGTCACCGTCATCGACCACGGCCAGGGCGTTGAACCCGAACACGTGCCGCGCCTGACCGAGCGTTTTTATCGCATTGACGCCGACGCCAGCCGCAAGAAGAAGGGCACCGGCCTGGGGCTTGCAATCGTCAAGCATATCGTCAACCGCCACCGGGGCCAGCTTTCCATCAAGAGCAAGCCCGGCGAAGGCATGCGCGTGGATGTGTTTTTGCCCTGAGCCTGTCTAGGCGATCAGGCGGAGCAGCGATGGCGGGCGACGATCGCCTTGAGCCGGTGTGAGGATGAGCCCGTGGTCTCCCGGTTTCGCGCCGGTTCTGCGCGCACGGCTGGAAGAGCTGCCTCTATTCGGGGCGGCGGCGATTGCCACGGCCACGCGGCGGGTCGCCGACCTTTCTCCTTGCAAGGCCGCCGCAATTCCTGCCGGAAACAAAAGGAGGCGCCCGAAGGCGCCTCTTTGTAATTCATTCGACCCCGCGTCAGCGGCGCTTCTTGTCGACCTGGTGATAGGCGCGCTTGGAGTGAAACTCGCAATAGGGACCGCTTTCCAGGCTGTGCTGGCCGCAGAAATAGAAATCCTTGCTCAGCGGATCCCCGATCGGCCACTTGCAGGTGCTCTCGCTCAACTGCAGCAGGCTCAGGCGCTTGTCCTCGGGAATGAACAGCTCCTGCACCGCAGGGGCCACATAGAGCTGCTGCTCCATCTCCGGATTGTGCGCCAGAGCAGTGGCACCCATGGTCTGTGGACGCTGCGGCATCGAGCTGCGCATCTTGCTGGCCGACCCCATATTGGACGCGCTGGCCGAAGGGCTCGCGACCCGGCGTGGCGCCGGCCGCGCTGCAGGACGGGCCCGTGGCGTGGAATTGGTCGGCTTGGCGCGTGCGGAAAGCTTGAGCCGGTGCACCTTGCCGATAACGGCATTGCGGGTCACCCCTTCGCCCAACTGGCCTGCAATCTGGCTTGCACTCAGCCCTTCCATCCAGAGCTTCTTCAAGGTCTCGACGCGCTCGTCCGTCCAGCCTGCCGGTTGTGCTCCTGAAACCATCGTCAAAACAGAATCCTTCATTGTGCCGCCAAAAACCTTGGCAACCATCAAACGCTAGGCGTCGTATGTTGAATGGGTCCGCCACACGAGATATCGTGTTCCCAATGACCTCAGTTTACGCCATGCGAGGAATCGGGATCAAGAGTCGGGCGAGAGTTTCCCCGTAAATTCACTGGTTAAAATTATGATAACGAAGTTTGAGTCAAATGCGTGTCCTTGCTTGTGATCATTGACTTATCTGGGAAAATTGGCCTAACTCTGCCGCTGAAACGCGCTGCGAGACCGGCGCGTTTTTGGTTTTTGTGGCGCTATTGTCACGTGCTGTCGTCTAGCTTGTGAATAACCCCGATCTTTGAGAAGGAATTCGACCCATGTCTGCGCTCTTTGGCACCTATGCCCGCTCCGAACTCGCCTTTGAGCGGGGCGAAGGCATGCGCCTTTTTGACCAGCAGGGCCGCCAATATCTCGATTTTCACTCCGGCATTGCCGTGAACGCGCTCGGCCACGGCGATCCTCACCTGATCACCGCGCTCAAAAGCGCTGCTGACAAGGTGTGGCACACCTCCAATGTCTTCACCATTCCCGAGGGGGAACGGCTGGCGCAGCGGCTGGTTGACGCCACGTTTGCCGACAAGGTGTTCTTCACCAATTCGGGGGCGGAGGCGATTGAATGCGCCATCAAGACCGCACGGCACTATTTCTGGGCCAAGGGCGAGGTTGAGCGCGACGAAATCATCGCCTTCACCGGCTCTTTCCATGGTCGCACCATGGCTACCATCGCTGCCGGCGGCAATCCGAGCTATCTCGAAGGCTTCGGGCCCCCGATGCCCGGTTTCAAGCACACCGCGCCGGGTGACCTCGATGCCGTCAAGGCGCTGATCGGGCCCAAGACCTGTGCTATCCTGATTGAAACCGTGCAGGGCGAGGGCGGCGTGACCGCGATGACGCCCGAATTCATGCAGGGGCTGCGCGCCCTGTGCGACGCGCATGGCATGCTGCTGATCCTGGACGAAGTGCAGTGTGGCTATGGCCGCAGCGGGCGCTTCTTTGCCTTCGAGTGGAGCGGCATCACCCCCGACATCGTGGCGGTAGCCAAGGCCATCGGCGGTGGCTTCCCGCTCGGGGCCTGCCTCGCCACCGCAGAAGTCGCCGCCTCCATGGTCCCGGGCACGCACGGCTCCACCTATGGCGGCAACCCGCTGGCCACCGCCGTGGGCAATGCCGTGCTCGACCGCATCCTGGCGCCGGGCTTCATCGACCACGTCAACCAGATGGGCCAGAAGCTGGCCTGGCATCTGCAGCAATTGGCGCAGAAATATCCCGACTACGTGCTCGAGCTGCGCGGCAAGGGTCTGCTGGCCGGCATCAAGATCACGCCACCGGTGCGCGACTTCGTGGCCCGCCTGCGCGATGACCACCAGATGCTGGCGATCGGCGCCGGCGACAATGTGCTGCGCCTGATCCCGCCCCTGATCGTCACCGAGGCCGAGATCGAGGAAGCGGTAAGCAAGTTGGCTGCCGCCTTCGATGCCATCGAGGCCGAGGCCGTTTCCGTCCCGGCAGCGCAGTAGGCCGGGATGTGGACCTGGCCGGACAATCGCCGACGATGAATCCGTTTTTCACGCCCTGAGAGCAGGCAGCGAGCGCCTGCGCCTTCACCAAAATCACAGCGTCAAGAAAGCACCCGGCCCATGACCTCGACCGGCACTCCAAGGCATTTTCTATCCATCGACGATTTCACCTATCCCGAACTGCGCGGCATGCTGGACTCGGCAGCTTCGCTCAAGGAGCGCCTCAAGCAGGGCGACCGCCCGCAACCGCTCAAGGACAAGGTACTGGCCATGATCTTTGAGCGCCAGTCGACCCGCACAAGGGTGAGCTTTGACGTGGGCATGCGTCAGCTGGGCGGCGAGACCATCATGCTGTCCGGCCAGGAAATGCAGCTCAGCCGCGAAGAAACGCTCGGTGACACTGCCAAGGTGCTCAGCCGTTATGTCGATGCGATCATGATCCGTATTCTCAGTCATGCCGATCTGCTCGACCTGGCCGAGGCGGCAACGGTGCCGGTGATCAACGGGCTCACCCGTCGCGCCCATCCTTGCCAGATCATGGCCGATCTCCAGACCTTTGAAGAGCACCGCGGCAATATCAGGGGCGCCAAGGTCGCCTGGGTTGGCGACAGCAACAATGTGCTGCACTCCTGGGTCAATGCGGCCGAGCTGTTCGAGTGCCACCTGACCATCGCCACGCCTGAGGAATACAGCCCTGAAAAGGACCTGATGGACGACATCCGTCGGGCCGGCGAGTTCGTCAAGCTGATCCAGGATCCGCGCGAAGC
>CAXBKI010000014.1:0-15088 GCA_963975955.1 uncultured Devosia sp. | reverse complement strand
ACAAGGCCGATGTGAAGATCGAGGGCGATGTCATCGTCGAGATCGGGCCGAACCTGTCGGGTGACGAGGTGCTCGACGCCACCGACTGCTACATCATGCCGGGCGGCATTGACCCCCATACCCATCTCGAAATGCCCTTCATGGGCACCTATTCCAGCGACGATTTCGAATCCGGCACCCGCGCGGGCCTGGCCGGCGGCACCACCATGGTGGTCGATTTCTGCCTGCCCAATCCCGGCCAGTCCCTGCTCGAAGCGCTCTCGATGTGGGACAACAAGTCCGGCAAGGCCTCGGCGGACTACGCCTTTCACATGGCCATCACCTGGTGGGACGAGCAGGTCTGGCGCGAAATGGACGAGGTGGTCAAACGCGGCATCACCAGCTTCAAGCACTTCATGGCCTATAAGGGCAGCCTGATGGTCAATGACGACGAAATGTTCGCGTCATTCCAGCGCTGCGCCGATCTGGGCGCCCTGCCGCTGGTGCATGCCGAAAACGGCGATGTCGTCGCTGCCATGACGGCAAAGCTCTTGGCCGCGGGCAATAACGGCCCCGAGGCACACGCCTATTCGCGCCCGCCAGAAGTGGAAGGCGAAGCGACCAACCGCGCCATCATGATCGCCGACATGGCCGGCGTGCCGCTTTATGTGGTGCATGTCTCCTCCGAGCAGGCGCACGAGGCTATCCGCCGCGCCCGGCAGAAAGGCATGCGCGTCTATGGCGAGCCGCTGGTGCAGCATCTGACGCTCGATGACAGCGAATACGCCAATCCCGATTGGGATCATGCGGCGCGCCGGGTGATGTCGCCGCCCTTCCGCAACAAGAGCCATCAGGATTCGCTGTGGGCCGGGCTGCAGGCCGGTTCGCTCTCGGTGGTTGCCACCGACCACTGCGCCTTCACCACCCAGCAAAAGCGCACCGGCATTGGCGACTTCTCAAAAATCCCCAATGGCACCGGCGGGCTCGAGGATCGCCTCGCCGTGCTCTGGAGCCGGGGCGTCAATACCGGCCGGCTGACCATGAATGAATTCGTCGCGGTGACCTCGACCAATATTGCCAAGATCCTCAACCTCTATCCCAAAAAGGGCGCGGTGCTGGTCGGTGCCGATGCCGATCTCATTGTCTGGGACCCGGCGCGCAAGAAGACCATCACCGCGGCAAGCCAGCAATCGGCCATCGACTACAATGTGTTCGAAGGCTTCGAGGTCACCGGCCTGCCGCGCTATGTGCTGACGCGCGGCCAGGTGGCGGTGGTCGAAAACGAGATGCGCCACCAGCCCGGCCACGGCAAGTTCGTGCCGCGCGAGGCCAGGAACCCTGTCAACAAGGCGCTCAGCCAGTGGAAAGATATCGTTGCCCCGCGCAAGGTCGAGCGGTCGGGTATCCCGGCGTCGGGGGTTTGATGAGCCTGTCGAAGCTGAACAAGGCCCCCTCACCCGTCGGCTTCGCCGCCGACCTCCCCCCCCAGGGAGAGGTAAAACGCAGCCTTTCTCACCTCTCCCCTCGCGGGAGAGGTCGGCCCGCAGGGCCGGGTGAGGGGGCCTTGCTTTGACCCCCAACCCCGTCGTCGCCGCCACAAATCTCGGCCTCACCTTTCCCAGCAATGACGGCGATGTCATTGCGCTCAGCGACGTCAACCTGACCATCAACAAGGGGGAGTTCGTCTCCTTCATCGGGCCTTCGGGCTGCGGCAAGACGACGTTTCTGCGCACCATTGCCGATCTCGAACAGGCCACTTCCGGCATGCTGACCATCAATGGCCAGTCCCCGGAAAATGCCCGCCGGGACCGTGCCTATGGCTATGTGTTCCAGGCGCCGGCGCTCTATCCCTGGCGCACCATCGCCAAGAACATCGCCCTGCCGCTCGAAATCATGGGCTATTCGGCCAGCCAGCAGGCCGAGCGCATCGCCCGCACCATGGAACTGGTCAATCTCACCGGCTTCGAACAGAAATATCCCTGGCAGTTGTCGGGCGGCATGCAGCAGCGCGCCTCCATCGCCCGCGCCCTGGCCTTTGATGCCGATCTGCTGTTGATGGACGAGCCCTTTGGCGCGCTCGACGAAATCATCCGCGATCACCTCAATTCAGAACTGCTCAAGCTCTGGGCGCGCACGCAGAAAACCATCTGCTTTGTCACCCATTCCATTCCCGAGGCGGTGTACCTGTCGACCAAGATCGTGGTGATGTCGCCGCGCCCGGGCCGGGTGATCGACATTATCGAGAGCACGCTGCCGACCGAGCGGCCGCTCGATATCCGCGAGACGCCAGAATTCCTGGCCATTGCCGCCCGCGTCCGCGAGGGGTTGCGGGCCGGGCACAGCTATGAAGAAGTTTAGGCCCATGCTCGGCTTGATCCGTGCAATTGCCTTGGCCGGGCTGTTGGCACTGGGCAGCGCCCACACGGCTTTGGCGCAGGCGCCTGATACCGGCATGGACAAGCAAAGCGATGGCCGGTTTACCGGCATTGCTGTAGTGACCGACAATGTGGACTGGTACGAGATGTTTCAGCGGCCCGAGCCGCCCCAGTTCGACGGCAAGGGCCATTATGGCCCGGGCGACCGGGGTTCGCTGGCCATCATCTTCAGCAATCCTGAACCGCGCAACGGCGTCGTGCGCGTGCTGTGCGACATCGTCGCGCGCGATCCTGCGGGGACGCGGCGGGTTGCCAGCGAAGCGGTTTGTTATGAGGGCCCCTATCTGGGCCCCAATATTCTCCACCCGGCCCTGCTGGATCTGCGTTTTGAAATGGGCGCAGATGAACCGGCCGGACGGGCCGGATTTTCGGTCACGCTGAACGATGCCTATTCAGGGCGCGCCGTCACCCTCGATGTCTCCTTCACCCAGGGACCCGGTCGATGACCCGCTTCATCCCTGTCCTTGCCATTGTCCTGGCCATCCTCGTCATCTGGTACGCCGCCGCCATTCCGATGAACGCGGCCTGGCAGGAGCGGCTCAATCAACGCGCCGGGCTTGAAGACCTGCCCTTGACCGAGTTCGTTGGCCAGACCTGGAGCCAGGACAAGCCGCTGCTGCCCGTGCCCCATCAGGTGGTCGGGGAGATCTGGCAGGCCACCATCGGCACCGATATCACCTCCAAGCGCTCGCTGGCCTACCATGCCGGGGTGACGCTGGGCTCGACCCTGTTCGGTTTTGCGCTGGGCACGCTGCTCGGCGTCGGCCTGGCGCTGGTGATCGTGCACAATGACGCCTCGGACCGATCGCTGATGCCCTGGATCATCGCCAGCCAGACCGTGCCCATCCTGGCCATCGCGCCCATGGTGGTGGTGGGTCTGGGGGCAGTCGGGGTCACCGGCCTGCTGCCCAAGGCGCTGATTTCGATGTATCTGAGCTTCTTTCCCGTGGTGGTGGGCATGGTCAAGGGGCTGCGTACGCCCGAAGCTATCCAGCTCGATCTGATGCGCACCTATAACGCAACGCCCTGGCAGGTGTTCGCCAAGCTGCGCTGGCCCTCATCGATCCCGTTCCTGTTTGCCTCCATGAAGGTGGGCATTGCCATTTCGCTGATCGGGGCGGTGGTGGGCGAGCTCTCCAACAATGCGGGGGGCGGGCTCGGCGTGCGCCTGCTGACCGGTTCCTATAATGGCCAGCCCATCCAGATCTGGGCCGCGCTGTTCATTGCCGCAGCGCTCGCCGCGGTCCTCGTCATTGCCGTCGGCGGCGCCGAACGACTGGCCAACCGGTCCATGGGAGCGCGGTCATGAGCGCCGCCCGCAATCCGGCAATGAGCCAGCTGCAGAGGGCGCTCGCCCTGCTTTCAGGCGGCGTCTGCGCACTGGTGCTGGTCCTGGCCATCCTCGACGGCGCTGCGCCGCTGACCATGCTGGCTTTCGCCGCCGCCGGCACGCTGACCCTGCTGCGGTTTCGCCGGCCCGTGCCGTTCTGGCTCGATGGACTGGTCAGTCTGCTGGGTGCTGCCGCCCTGCTGCAGACGCTGCCCATATACGCGATCGAGCCGGGCTTTTTCTGGCTGGCCCTCCTGGCCTGCTGGAGCCTTGCCTGGCTGTTTGTCGAGCGTCTGTCGCAAGCGATCCGGGAACGCCAGGTGTCGGGGGGATTTTTTGGCCTGCTCATCCCCATCGTCTTTGGGCTGATGCTGCTGCTGATCTGGGAAGTCGTCACCCGCGGCGCCAATGTGCCCCAGGTGCTGCTGCCGGCCCCCAGCCAGATCTGGGCGCGGCTGCTCGACTCGGTACCCACGCTGGTGGCCGATTTCCAGCAGACCTTTCTCAAGGCCGTGCTGGCCGGCTATGCCATGGGCTGCGGCGCCGGCTTCCTGGTGGCCATCCTTGTCGATCGCTCGCCCTTCCTCAAGGCCGGGCTGCTGCCGATCGGCAATTTCGTCTCGGCCCTGCCCATCATCGGCATCGCCCCGATCATGGTGATGTGGTTCGGCTTCGACTGGCAATCCAAGGCCGCCGTGGTGGTGGCGATGACGTTCTTCCCCATGCTGGTCAACACCGTTGCCGGTCTCAACCAGGCCTCGGTCATCGAACGGGATCTGATGCGCACCTATGCCGCCAGCTACGGCCAGACACTGTTCAAGCTGCGCCTGCCGGCGGCAGCGCCCTTCATATTCAATGCGCTCAAGATCAATTCCACACTGGCCCTGATCGGCGCGATTGTCGCAGAGTTCTTCGGGACCCCCATTGTGGGAATGGGCTTCCGGATATCAACCGAGGTCGGTAGGCTCAATATCGACCTGGTCTGGGCAGAGATCGCCGTGGCGGCGGTGGCGGGATCTGCTTTCTACGGGGTGATCGCCCTGCTCGAGAGGGCTGTCACCTTCTGGCATCCGTCCGTCCGTGGTGGACGGGCGTAACAGGGTAAGGGAACGCAAAATGAAAAAGCTTCTATTGGGACTGACCGCCAGCGCCTTGTTGCTGACTGCGGTGGCTGCGCAGGCACAGGACAAGCTGACGCTGCAGCTCAAATGGGTCACCCAGGCCCAGTTTGCCGGCTATATCGTGGCCAAGGAAAAGGGCTTCTACAGCGACGCCGATCTGGACGTCACCATTGCACCGGGCGGGCCCAACATCGCCCCCGAGCAGGTGATCGCCGGCGGCGGCGCCGACATTATCGTGGACTGGATGGGCGGCGCGCTGGCGGCGCGCGAAAAGGGCGTCCCCCTGGTCAATATCGCCCAGCCGTTCAAGAAGTCGGGCCTGATGATGATCTGCCCCACCGAAACCGGCATCAAGACCGAGGCCGACTTCAAGGGGCGCACGCTGGGTGTCTGGTTCTTCGGCAATGAATATCCATTCTTCGCCTGGATGAACAAGCTGGGCCTGAGCACTGGCGAAGGCGGCGATGTCACCGTGCTGCAGCAGAGCTTTGACATCCAGCCCATGATCCAGAAGCAGGCCGATTGCATCTCGGTGATGACCTATAACGAATATGGTCAGGCGCTTGATGCGGGCTATGGTCCGGACAATCTGACCATCTTCAACTACACCGAAATGGGCAATGACCTGCTTGAAGACGGGCTCTACGTCATGGAAGACACCCTGGCCGATCCCGCCAAGGTCGATGCCTATACCCGCTTTGTCAAAGCCTCGATGATGGGCTGGGACTATGCCCTCAATAACCCCGAGGAAGCCGCCCAGATCGTGGTGGACAGCGATGACACGGGCGGAGCCGAACTGGCCCACCAGCTCTATATGGTGGGCGAGGTTTCCAAGCTGGTCGATGCCAGCGACCCGGCTCTGGACATGACCACCTATGAGCGTACGGTCCAGGCCCTGCTCGACCAGGAGATCATCACCACCGAGCCCAGCGGCGGCTACACCACAGTGGTGACCGATGGCCTGAAATAGGCCTTCACCGACAAGACGACCAATCAGAGGCGGGGAGTAATCTCCGCCTTTTTGCTTGCCTTTTTTTGCACATATTTTGCCGAAGCTGGAACGATTTGAGCGTGCGTTCTGTTGTTAGGGCACCTGCGTCCTTCAAAAGGCAATTGCTATGAACTCCATCATTTATCTCGTCGGTCTCGTCGTTGTCGTCATGGCCATCCTGTCATTCATCGGTCTGGCTTGAGCTGCTTTTCCGGCTCAACCAACCAACCAGATTCAGGAGCTTTATCTATGAGCATTGATGCGCCCGCGGGCGTCGCCGTCATCGAAACATCTGCCAACGATCGCGACCAGTCCAGCTATGTCGATTGGCCCGCCATCATCGCCGGCATCGTGCTGGCCAGCGCCATCAGCGTCGTGCTGATCAGCTTTGGCTCCGCCGTCGGCCTCAATTTCCTCGACTTCGGCTATGGCACCGGGGTCAACCCCCTTGTGGTCGGCATTATTGCGGCCAGCTGGTTCCTCTGGGTGCAGATTTCCAGCTTCATGGCAGGTGGTTACCTGACAGGTCGCCTGCGTCGTCGTCACTTTGATGCCAACGAAGAAGAAAGCGACCTGCGCGACGGAGCCCATGGCCTGCTCGTCTGGGGTGGCGCGGCCATTCTGGGCAGCGTGATCGCCATTGGTGGCATCGGCGCAGCGGCCTCGACCGCCGGCAACGTTGCCGCAACGGCCACCAATGCGGCATCCAATGTCGCCGAGGGCAGCGCGTCGGCCATGGATCCGAATGGCTATTTCATCGATACCATGTTCCGCTCCAACCAGCCGGTTGAAGCCGATGTGGCGCGCCGTGAAGCGGGCACCATCTTTGCCCAGGCCGCGCTCAATGACGGCACCTTCGCCGAGGCTGACCGCACCTATCTGGCCAATATAGTGGCTGCCAATACCGGCATCGCTCCAGCCGAGGCCCAGGCCCGGGTGGATCAGGCTATCGCCAGCGTCGATGCGGCCCATGAACAGGCTGTCGAGGCAGCCCGGATTGCCCGCAATACCACCATTATCGGGGCCTTCCTGCTGGCCGCTTCGCTGCTGATCTCGGCGATCGGCGCCTTCTGGGCAGCCCAGAAGGGTGGCAATCACCGCGACAATAACAGCGTCTTCGCTGACGTTTTCCGCCGCTTCTAGAGAAAGGACATCAGATGTTTCGAGGTATTGGACTCTGGCTGCTCGGCGTGCCGATCTGGCTGATCATCATCATAATCTTCTTCGTGCATTAGCCGAAGCAGGCAAAGGCGGGGTGCAGACCCCGCCTTTTCTGTCTGGTCAGTTAAAGACCCGGCGGGGGCGGAACTGGCCGAATTCGACCGACCCGGTCGCCAATACCTCGCCTTTGAAGCTGGCCCAGCATTCATCCAAACTCACCGGCGATCCGGCCCCGGTCAGCAGCACGGTATTGCCATGGCGCACGGCATTGGCCTGCAGCGCGTCGAGCCGGATTTCCGGCAGATCGACAAAGCCCGCCCACACCGGCTTGAGCAGGCCATCGCGTCCCGCCTGCTCGAGCGTTTCAAGCTGCTCGATGGTGACGGCGTCCGCGTCGTTGAACGGCCCGACGGCGGCGCGGTGCAGCATGCTGACATGCCCGCGCGTGCCGAGCACCTCGCCGATGTCGCGGGCCAGCGAACGCACATAGGTGCCCTTGCCGCAGGTGACCTCGAGGACAGAGCGGTCGCTGCCGTGCTCGATGAGCTCGATCGCATCCACATCGATCGCGCGCGGTGCCAGTTCGACGGTCTCGCCGGCCCGTGCCAGATCATAGGCGCGTTCGCCATCGATCTTGAGCGCCGAATAGATCGGCGGTCGCTGCAGGATCGTGCCGGTGAACCGCGGCAGGACGGCCTCCAGCGCGGCCTGGTCAGGCCGCACCTCGGAGGTGGCGATCACCGCACCCTCGGTATCGTCGGTAGTGGTGGCGCTGCCCCAGGCAATGGCGAAGCGATAGATCTTGGTGCCATCCTGCACCTGCGGCACGGCCTTGGTGGCTTCGCCCAGGGCGATGGGCAGAATGCCGGTGGCCAGTGGATCGAGCGTGCCGGCATGGCCTGCCTTGGCGGCACCGAACAGCCAGCGCACCTTGCCCACCGCCTGGGTGGACGTCATGTCATAGGGCTTGTTGAGGACCACCCAGCCGGAAATGGCGCGTTTGACGCGCTTGGGGGCACTCAATCGGTCTGGCCGTCGTCGTCATCATCGCCGAGGTCGCGCCGGACTTTTTCCGAGCGCAGCAGCGCGTCGATGCGGCTGGCCTCTTCAAAGGTCTCGTCGACATGAAAGCGCAGCTCGGGCGCAAACTTGACGTTCAGCTGCGGCGAGACCCGGCCCCGGATATATTTGCGGTGGCGATTGAGGGCCGCCACGATCTCTTCGGCATGCTGCCCGCCCAGCGGCATGATATAGGCATTGGCCAGCTTGAGGTCGGGGCTCATGCGCACTTCGGGCACGGTGATCACTACCCCGTGCAGGGCATCGTCCTCGACATCGCCACGCGCGAACATGGCCGCCAGGGCATGACGGACCAGTTCACCCATGCGCAGTGAGCGCTGGGTCGGACCGGTTAGCTTGTTATCTTTGCTCATGGCGGCCAATTATGCCCTCGCCGCGCTCCCGTCAATCCGCCAGCGTCAGCACGGCGTGGCGCACGGTCGCTTTCGCCCGGCATCTGCCGCTAGCTGAGTGGCCCACGACCCCCTTCGGGCAGGACGCGATGGGGCGGCTGGTGCCCGTCCATGAAGGCGCGAATATTGACGATTACCGTCTCACCCATCTCCACCCGGGCCTCCAGTGTCGCCGAGGCCATATGGGCGGTCAGGACCACCTTGTTGTCCTCGGCCAGCGCCAGCAGCCGCGGATTGATGCCGTTCCGGTTTTCGAACACGTCGAGCGCAGCTCCGCTCAGGTGACCGGCTTCGATCTGCTCCACCAGCGCCGCTTCATCGATAAGTTCGGGCCGGCTGACATTGACCACGAAACTGCCCGGCTTCATGCGCTCCAGCCGTTCGGCCGACAGCAGATGAAAGGTCTCCCTGGTATGCGGGGTATGCAGCGAGACAATGTCGACTGCCGCGATCATGGCATCCAGATCATGCCAATAGGTGGCTTCGAGCGGGGTTTCGACCGCCGGCGGGCGGCGATTGCGCGAATAATAGTGAATATTGAGCCCAAAGGCCCTGGCGCGCTGCGCCACGGCCGTGCCGATCCGGCCCATGCCCACAATGCCCAGTGCCTTGCCGCGCAGCCGGTGGCCCAGCATCGAGGTGGGCGACCAGCCGGCCCAGACCCCGTCGCGCACCAGCATCTGCGTGCCTTCCACCAGCCGCCGCGGCAGCGCCAGCATCAGCACCATGGCCATGTCGGCGGTATCCTCGGTCAATACCGATGGGGTATTGGTGACGGTCAGCCCTGCGGCCCATGCGGCCTCGACGTCGATATTGTCGATGCCGTTGCCAAACTGGGCTATCAGCCGCACGCTGCCGGGCAGGCGGGCGATCAGCGCGGCATCGATGGTGTCGGTGATCGAGCAGACCAGCACATCCTTGTCGGTCAGGCCGGCAATGATATCGTCGGCGGTCAGCGCAACATCGCCATCATTGATATCGGTCTCGAACAGCGTCGCCATCCGCGCCTCGATGGTTTCGGGTAGACGCCGGGTCACCAGAATTTTCGGTCGTTGACTTGCCATTGGCTTCCGGAGTGCGGGCGCAGGGGTGTGGAAAACCACAGCGTTCAGTGCCCATTAAGGATCATGGGCTAGTGATAAGGCAATTCCATTTCATCTGCAAAGCCATGTTTGACCAGCCCTCACATGGCGGCTTTGACCGTCATTGCAAGCACATGCTCCGCCGACTCGCCTTGCTGTTGCTGGCGCTGCTCATATGTGTGCCTGACGCGCTGGCCCAGGTTGGCAACCCCAGCGGCCTCCCCCTGCCGCGCTTTGCCAGCACGCGCTCGGAACCGATCAATGTCCGCGTTGGCCCGGGCACCAAATATGAAGTCACCTGGACCTATCTCAAGGCCGCGATCCCGGTGGAAATCATCCAGGAATTCGACACCTGGCGCAAGATCCGCGACGTCGATGGCGCCGAGGGCTGGGTGCACCAGAACCTGCTCTCGGGCACCCGCGCAGGTTATGCGGCGCCGGTGATGGCCAATGGTGAAGTCGCCCTGCGGGCCAGTGCGGCCGATGACGCGAGCCTGCGCGCCCGCCTTGGCGCCGGCTTCAAGGTGATCATCCAGCAGTGCGACGGCGCCTGGTGCGCGGTGACTGCGACCAGCGCCGGGGCCGGGTCGCGGCCAACCAGCTATACCGGCTATGTGCGTCAGGAAGAACTGTGGGGCGTCTATCCCGACGAGGAGTTCGACTAGCCGCTCAGTCCAGTTCGGCCAGCGCATTGGCGCTCTGCCGCGCCACGCGCAGGCTGTCGTCCTGCCTGGGGCAGCTGGCGCACAGCCGCTCCGGGTCGACAAGATAATCCAGGCAGCAGCCCTTGCGCCGCACGATCAGCAGCGCGCGCCCATCCGGGGCCTCGACGGTCTGCAGGTCGCCCTGTCCGGTCAGATCGAGCGCGTCCAGCCATTGCGCGCAATAGGCCCTGATCACTTCAACCGGCAGGTCGCGCCGCTTCTGGCTCAGCCACACCATCAGGCTGAGCATGCGGTCGGCCAGCAGGCGCCGGGCGGGCAGGGGACGCAGCCTGACCTGGCCATTGACCTCGCCGAGCAGGACGCCGCTCATGGCCTTGAGCTGGGCGCCGGCACGGACGATCAGCGCCTCGGCATCGCCCTCCACCTGCGCGCCCGGCCGCAGGCGATAGCCATCGACATAAATACCGCGGCGCTGCTGGCTGAGCTGCTCCAGATCGGGCACGGCGCCGTGGATATGGCTGGCGATCACCGCCAGATAGGCGGGCTGCCAGATCAGATTGGTCCATAGCCGCACCCCCCAGAAGGCCGGGCCGGCCGCCGGATAGGTCGCGGCGAGCGCCTGGGTCAGTTGCGCCATGAAATCAGCGTTGTCCCCGCCCGGCTGGTACCAGCCGGGGCGCGCGCGGCCCGGTTCGCCCTTCATGAATCCCGTCACCTGCGCCGCCGTGGTGATCAGGCGCGTGGTGGCAATATCGGCATCATTGGGAGCAAACAGGTAGGAGCGGGCCATGGCCCTGCTTCTAGCGCCACCGCCGCCAACTGGAAAGGCCGCCGGATTGACCCGGCGGCCCAAACACTCAGACCTTGAGGATCTTGAAGCGATAGAGCAGGCCACCCAGAGCGCCGCCTACCAGCGGCGCCACGATAAACAGCCAGAGCTGCGCCAGCGCCTGTCCTCCCGCCAGAATGGCCGGCCCGAAGCTGCGGGCCGGATTGACCGAGACGCCGGTCACCTGAATGCCCACCAGATGAATGGCCACCAGGGTCAGGCCGATCGCCAGACCGGCCAGATGCGGCGCGGCTCGTTCGCCGGTCGAACCGAGAATGACGATGACGAAAATGGCCGTGAAGACGATTTCAAACAGCAGCGCGGCCTGCATGGAATATTCGCCCAGATAACCTGGACCCCAGCCATTCTGCCCCAGGCTGGCCGTGCTGCCGGCAATGGCCGCCAGGATCAGGGCGCCCACCAGCGCGCCGGCAAACTGGGCGACCCAGTGCTGGAACATGCTGACCAGCCCGAGCCGGCCGTCGACATAAAGGGCCAGGCTGACCGCCGGATTGATGTGACAGCCCGAAATAGGGCCGATGGAATAGGCCATGGCAACGATCGCCAGGCCGAAGGCCAGCGCAATGCCGACCTGACCGATGGCATCACCCCCCAATACGGCTGCACCGCAGCCAACCAGCACCAGCACCGCGGTGCCGATGAATTCTGCAATAAGTTTGTTCATGACGCTGTTGTGTCCTTCAAGACTTCCCATTCCACATCGCGAATCAGATGTGAGATGTGATCATCTTGTGACAATTGATCACAGACAAGTGATCACCAAGCAGTCGTCACGCTTTACTGTGCTGCGCGGGCAGCGGCGATAGTGGCGCGCACCGCCTCGGTGTCGGTCACCGTGACTTCATACTCGCGTTCAATGGCCGTGCCGCCCATGCCGACATGCGGATTGCGGAAGGTCATCCCGCTCTTGAGCGTCTTGAGCGCCGCAAAATGCATTTCGTCCACGCCGGTGGTTTTCCGCACCTGGGCAATATTGTCGGCGTCGAGTTCGCCGCAGGCCATGATGATGATGCGCCCGTCAGCAATCGCCATGCTGTCCTTGAGAATAGCGCTGCCCTCGATGGCCGTATCGCGCTGGCCGCTGGTCAACACGCGATCGACGCCGCAGCGCACCAGCGCCTCGATCGCTGCGCGATAATCGGCCGTCATGTCAAAGGCGCGGTGGCAGGTCACCGCCATCGGTCGCGCCGCTTCCACCAGCGCCTTGGTGCGCTCCTCGTCGATCTTGCCATCCGCCGTCAGGCAGCCGATCACCACGCCAGCGACTGTCCCTAGCTCGCGCAGCGCCTTGATGTCCTCGATCATCGAATTGAACTCGACCTCGGAGTACAAAAAGTCGCCGCCGCGCGGCCGGATGATGACATGGAAGGGAATGGTCGCCACCCGCAGCGCCTCGCGGATCACCCCCAGGCTGGGGGTAAGGCCACCCTCGATCAGGCTGGCGCAGAGTTCCACCCGGTCCGCGCCGGCATTCTGGGCGGCAATCAGGCCATCGGTGCCTTCGACGCAGATTTCGATCTTGAAGGGGTGCCGGCTCATGAGTGGTCTCCAATTGGTATCGTATTGGTAGAGCTGGTCCCGCCGGACGGCAAGTCGAAACTGCGCGCTTGACAGGCCATACTGGTGTGATAGGTGTGTAGCACACTAGATAGGCAAGACACATGGATGACTTTCATACCAGCCAGCCGATCTTCGTTCAGATCCGGCAGCGGCTTGCCGAGATGATCCTGCGCGGCAATGTGGCCGAAGGCGAGGCATTGCCCTCGGTGCGCCAGATTGCGGCGGATCTCTCGGTCAATCCCCTGACGGTCACCAAAGCCTTTGATGCTCTGGTCGAAATAGGTGTGGTCGAAAAACGCAGAGGATTGGGGATGTTCGTAAAACCGGGCGCACGCGCCGAATTGCTCACCCATGAGCGTGACAAGTTCCTCAAGCAGGACTGGCCGCGCATCGCCGCACAGATCAAGGCGCTCGATCTTGATCTGACAAGCCTACTCACCCATGCCAACGATCAGGGGCACAATGATGAATGAGCTTTCCGCACCCACATCGCCTGAGACCCTCGGGCCCATCGTTTCGGCGCGCGGCCTGCGCAAGAGCTTTGGCCGCAAGGAAGTGCTGCATGGCCTCGATTTCGACATCCCCGCCGGCCGCATCTATGGCCTGATCGGCCACAATGGCGCGGGCAAGACCACCGCGCTCAACGCCATGCTGGGCCTGACCAATTGCCAGGGCACCATTCGCGTGCTGGGTGAGGACCCTTTCGCGCAGCGCGCCAAGCTGATGGAGAACGTCGCCTTCATTTCCGACGTGGCCAGCCTGCCGCGGTTCCTGCGGGTGCGCGAGCTGTTCGCCCTGCTCACCAATATCCATCCCAATTTTTCGCAAGACAAGGCGCGCAGCTTTCTCGAGGGCACCGACATCAGGCCCGAGATGAAGGTCAAGCACCTCAGCAAGGGCATGATGGCCCAGCTCCACCTCGCCGTGGTCATGGCCATCGACGCCAAGCTGCTGGTCCTCGACGAGCCCACGCTGGGCCTCGACATCACCTATCGCAAGCGCTTCTACCGGCGCCTGCTGGAAGATTACATGACCGAGGAGCGCACGCTGCTCATCACCACCCACCAGGTGGACGAGATCGAGTTCATGCTCTCCGACATCATGTTCATCCGCGACGGTGACTTGATCCTGCACATGCAGATGGAAACCGTGAATGACAAGTTTACCCAGCTGGTCGTCACCGATCCCGCCCTGCAGGCCCAGGCCAGGGCACACAACCCGGTCTTTGAGGAGACCCGTTTTGGCCAGACCGTCATGATCTTTGACGGCGTCGACCGCGCTGTGCTGGGCCAGTTCGGGACGCTGTCGACACCCACCCTGTCCGACCTGTTCATTGCCCTGATGCAGCGGCCTACCGCCAACCCGGAGACCACTCGATGAAGGCCTTCACCGCTCTGGTTCATCGCGAGTTCATCGAACACCGCGGCGCCTTTTTCATTGGTCCGCTGCTGCTGCTGGGCGTGATCTTCGCGCTTGTCATTCTGGCGTTCACGGTCGGACGGGTCGATGTTCACTTTTCGGGCGCCATGCTGACCGTCGCGCCGCTGCGCGTCTATGAGGTGGGCTTTCTCGGCCTGGGCATTGGCTGGGCGCTCTATCTCACAGCGACCCTGTTTTTCTACTGTGCCGACGGCTTTGCCGCCGACAAGCGCAACAATGCCATGCTGTTCTGGAAATCCATGCCGGTCAGCGATTTCAAGGTCCTGCTCAGCAAGCTGACGGCGGCGGTGACCCTGCTGCCGTTCACCGTGTTCGGGATCGCGCTGCTCAGCGGCCTGATCCTTTTCACCATTGCCTTTGTCGCCATGCAGATCAACGGGACGGCCAGCGCCGCCGTGCTGGGCGACATCATTGGTATTTATGGCCAGGTGGGCATCGCCCTGTTCACCGTACTGGTCAGCGGGCTGCTCTGGTACCTGCCGTTCATGGCCATGGTGGGCGCCATCGCCACGCTGGTCGGCCGCTGGGCCATCCCCATCACCCTGCTCCTGCCCACCATCATCTCCACCCTGGAATGGGTGACCCTGGGCGGCCTGCATCCGTTTGCCACCCATGTCTGGCGCTATCTCGAATTCCGCGCCGCCGTGCCGCGAAGCGCCTATTCCGACGCCTGGTTCGCCGCCCTCGAGCGTTCCGACGGCGCGACTGTTCTGGCGGGCAGATTTGACGGGCTGAGATTTGCCAGCGGTCTGCTGTCGAGCCTGGACTGGACCCAGGTCGGCATCGGCCTGGTCTTTGCTCTGGCGGCCGTCTATGCGGCCAGCGAATATCGTCGCCGGGTCAACGACAATTGACCCGGCATCCGGCCGCCGCGCCCGCCGGGGTGCGGTGGCTGGCGACTGAGCCGCCCATTTCGGAACGTTCACCTGCTCCACCCGTTGACCTGTATGCCCGCAATCTGGGCAATCAGTTTTAAGGAGTTTGCCGTGTCCGATACCAAAT
>CAXBKI010000013.1:0-15125 GCA_963975955.1 uncultured Devosia sp. | reverse complement strand
GGTCAGGGCCGCTATGTCGGCCTTGTCGATCTGGGCGATGGACCGGAGCTGGAGCTGCTGTCTTTTCCAGATGCGACCAGCATCGTGCCGCGTGATCAGGCGCATGCCGCAGAGCTGATCGCTCAATGGCGTATGGGTGTAGCGTTGAGCGACAATAGACTGCAGCGACGGGTTATCCTGTGTTGCACCGACGCCAAGACTGACGCGTGTTGCGCACGCTACGGGTTTCCCGTGTTCAAGGCCCTGGCGGCAGCGGCGCCAGCGTTCAACCTGGATGTGCTGCAATGCACCCATATCGGCGGCTGCCACTTCGCGCCCTCGGTCATCGTCATGCCCGACCGGCAACGCTATGGCCGGCTGACACCCGCGGCAGTCCCTGAATTCCTGGGCATGGTAGCCCGCAACAGCATTTACCTGCCTGCCTACAAGGGCAATCCAGAGCTGAACGAGCTCGAACAATCGGCTGAGGCAGCCACGCGGATCTGGGCTGAAGGGCGCCAGACAATCGAGGAAATCGAGATTGCGGAGGTCGACTTGCTCGCCGACGACATCGCGACCATCCATGTCCGGTTGAACGGGCAGACGATTGCGGTCAACGCACAACGTCAGAACTTTGCGGTCTACGGCAACTGCCGCAACATGGATGACGAGCCGCCCCTCAAGCCAAGGTGGATGGCTTGGGTAGCGGAGTGATCTGTCCGCGTTGAGCCCTGGCTCGCAAACCTGCCATCGCAAGCCACCGCCACGCCTCTTCTGCTCCGTGCACCCCGAGGACGACCAGATTCGGAAGCAGGTCATCGCCTGCTTCCGAACCTGTGCCTACAATCGACGCGGACGCTTCCTTCCCTATCTAGCTCAAGGCAGGGTGTGCTTCTGGTACTGCGGCGACGGGTCCGCCCTCAGCCGGAGGCTGAATGCGGAACCAGGCAACGTAGAGCGCAGGCAGGAACAAGAGGGTCAGGGCTGTTCCGACGATGATGCCCCCCATCATCGCAAAGGCCATCGGCCCCCAGAACACTTCGCGCGAGATCGGGATCAGCGCCAGACTGGCCGCTGCCGCAGTCAGGATGATGGGTCGCATACGATGTTGTGTTGCAACCATCACCGCGTTCCACGCGTCGACACCGGTGTCGCGCAAGTGCTCGATCTGCACCACCAGAATCACCGAATTGCGGATCAGGATGCCGACCAGAGCCAGCACCCCCAGAATGGCAACAAAGCCCAGTGGTGAGCCGCTCAGCAACAGCGCCGCGACCACGCCGATCAATCCGAGCGGGGCAACGGCGAAGACGATGAACAGCCGCTGAAAACTCTGCATCTGCACCATGAGCAGTGTTGCCATGGCGATCAGCATGATCGGCGCCACCGCAAGGATCGGCCCTTGCGCATCGGAGCTGGACTCCACGGCGCCACCCACCTCCAGCCTATAACCCTGGGGGAGTTCGGCCTGGAAGGCGGCGATTGCCGGTCCGAGCTCGCCCACGATCGTCGCCGGCTGCACGTCCCCCAACACGCTCGATTTCAGCGTAATGGTTGGCTGGCCGGAGCGACGCTTGACCACGGGCTGCTCCAAATCGTAGCGGAAGGTCGCCACGCTGGCCAATGGCACCGAGCCGGTGCTGGTCCCTATGCGCACATTGCGCAGGCTCTCGATGGAATTGCGCTCTGCCTCGGTAGCGCGGCCAACAACATCAACCAGATAGGTCTGGTCGCGCACCTGGGTGACCGCAAGCCCCCCAACAATGCTGTTAAGTGAAGAGGCAATGTCGGCCGATGTGACGCCAAGCTCGGCCGCGTTGTCCTGCAGCACATCGATCTTGACGACGCGCTGCGGCTCATTCCAGTCGAAAGTCACTTCGCCAAGGCGGGCATTTTGACCTATGACCGCAGCGGCCTTATTGGCCAAAGTCCGCACCATCTGCACGTCGGGCCCGCTCAGCCGATACTGGACCGGGCGCCCGACGGGCGGACCGATATCGAGCAGCTTGACGAAGGCGTCGGTGCCGGGAAACTCCTGTTTCAGCCATGCCTGCAGGTCGGCCCTCTGACGATCGCGAGCCGCCAGGTCCTTGGTGACGATAACGACCTGACCAACATAAGGAGACTGTGGCTCCGGATCAAAGGACAACAGAAACCGCATCGCGCCTTGGCCGACATAGGAACTCCAGTGCTCGATATCGGGGTTATCGGCGAGCTTTTCCCGCTCGAACCGCTCTATCTGGGCCTGTGTTGCCAGAATGGTGCTGTCCTGAGGCAGGCTGAAGTCTACCACCAGTTCGACGCGGTCGGAGCTGGGGAAGAACTGCTGCTGCACCATGGTCATGCCGAACAATGAGGTCGCCAACAGGACAAGACAGATGCCGATGGTGATCCAGCGGAAACTCATGCACCAGCCCAGCAACGCGTTGAAACCACGGGCCAATCGACCAGGGCCATGCTGCTTGTGTTTGATGGTCTTGGGCAGGATCAGCACGCCCAGCAATGGGGTGAAGATCACCGCCACGATCCAGGACACGATCAGCGACACCGCAATTACCACGAACAGGGTGAAAGTGAACTCGCCGGCGGCACTGCTATTGAGCCCGATAGGAATGAAGCTGGCGACGGTCACCAGGGTCCCCGTGAGCATGGGAAAGGCGGTCGAGGTATAGACATGGGTTGCAGCTTTGCGCAGATCGTCGCCGGCCTCGAGCCGCGACACCATCATCTCGACGGCGATCATTGCATCGTCGACCAGCAGACCCAGCGCGATAATCAGCGCGCCCAGGGAAATGCGCTGCAGCGATATTCCCAGATATTCCATGATCATGAAGGTTATCGCCAGCACGAGCGGAATGGCCAATGCCACGACAAATCCGGCGCGCAGGCCCAGGCTGACAAAGCTCACAGCCAGCACGATCACCACGGCCTCAACCAGACCGCGCACAAAGTGCGAGACCGCTTCATCGACAACCTCGGGCTGGTTGGAAACCTGGTGCACGCCTACGCCAATCGGCAGTTCGGTCGTGGCCTCCGCCATGGTCTCGTTCAGCGCCTCGCCAAACTTGAGCAGGTTTGACGAAGGTATCATGCCAACGGCCAGACCAATCGCGGGTTGCCCGTTGTACCTGAACATCGGGCTCGGAGGATCGACATAGCCCCGGGTAATACTGGCAACGTCCGACAAGCGGAGAAAATTGCCGTCTACCCGCAGATTGATCTTCTCAAGGCTGTCTTCGGAGGTGAACGCGCCGCCCACGCGAATGGCAACACGCTGGTCGCCGGTCTGCACAACGCCCGATTGGTTCACCGAGTTCTGCGCCTGCAGCGCGGCGATGATCGACGGCATGCTGATGCCAAATGCCGAGAGTTTCTGCGGCGAGAATTCGAGGTAGATCACCTCGTCCTGGGTACCTACCAGCTCGACACGGCCAACATTGGGGACCCCCAGAACCTTCAGGCGGACCTCTTCGACATAATCACGCAACTGCCTCTCGCTGAGCCCATCGGCAGTGAAGGCATAGATATTGCCATAGACGTCGCCAAATCGATCGTTAAAGAAGGGCCCCACAACGCCTTGAGGGAACTCGGACCTGATGTCACCGATCATGTTGCGCACCTGGGTCCAGATGGCGGCAACCTCCGCTCCACGAACAGTGTCCTTGAGGTGCACGTTGACCAGCGTGGTGCCGGCGGTGGTCGTGCTGTTGGTGTAGTCGAGCTGCGGAAGCTCCACGAGCTTCTTTTCGATACGATTGGTAACCTGATTAAGGGTTTCGTCGACCGAGGCCCCTGGCCATTGCGCCACCACCACCATCGTCTTGATGGTGAAATTGGGATCTTCCTCACGTCCGAGATTGAAGTAGGAAAATACACCGACCACGGTGAAGATGATCATGAAGAACCAGACCATCGAGCGATGGTCGAGCGCCCATTCCGAGAGATTGAACGATTTCATCTTGCTGGTCCTTCATTGACGCGGACTGTCTGGCCGTCTGCAAGGCTGTTGGCGCCGGCAATGACCACAACATCGCCGACCTCCATGCCGGCGACGGCACGAACGGTGCCCGCATCGCGTGGGGTGATTTCAACTTCCCGGCGGGCCACCTTGGCCGTCCGGGGATCGACGACCCAAACGTAATTGCCGTTCGCATCCTCGACCACGGCCGATATCGGCAGCACCAGCTGATCGACAGTGGTTTCAATCTGTGTTGCCAATATCGTTGAGCCGAGCTTGAGCGCACCGATGCCGTCGTTCAGGGCAATACGAACTTCCACCGTGCGGGCGCTGGGGTCGGCCTGAGGCGCAATTTCGCGGATGGCGCCGGTTGCCCGAATTGTGGGGTCGAGTTGTTTGACAATCGTGAACTGATCGCCCACCCGCAAGTTCCCAGCCTCGACTTCAGCCACATAGATTACCGCTTCGCGCGATTCAGGACGCACTACTGTCGCCACGGTTTGGCCGACCGTGACGGTCTGCCCGGGCTGCACACTGACGGCCGTGACCAGGCTGGCCGTATCGGCCCGCAAGGTTGCACGGCCCAACTGCTCTTTGGCCTTGTCGAGCTGCGCGCGCGCCTGAGCCACCGCCGCTTCGCCCGAACTGCTCGCTTGCGCGGCACTTTCAAAGACGGCGTCCGAAATATTGCCAAGGTCGAGGAGGCTGCGTTGCCTCTGCTGCACCGCCAGCAGATTGTTCAGCTGCGCCTGTGCCGACGACAGATTGGCTTCTGCGGTGCGTATCGCCAGTTGCTGGGTGGTCGTGTCAAGTTGGGCAATCTGCTGACCCGGCTCAACAAAGTCGCCAACATCGACCGAGCGCTCGATCAAGCGGCCAAAAGTCTGAAAGCTCAGATTTGTTGTGTAGCGCGGTGCGATCTTGCCGGCGAACTGGCTCGCAGGGGCCGTTTCCAGGGTCAGCGTTTTGGTGAGCACAGGGCGGACCGGCTCGGCTTGCTCTGAAGCGGGCTGGCAGCCCGACAGGAGCAGCGCTGCACCCAGCGCGACGGCACCAAGATAGGGGGCGTTCATTTGGCTAGTCCTTCAGGGCAACGATCTGCTGGGGATAAACAAGGTTGGCGCCGGCCGTTACAACGCGCTCGCCGGGCGCGACGCCTGCGGTGACGATGAGCGATTCTGAGTCAAAACTCTGCATGGTGATTGGCCGCCGCGACACGCTGAGCGTCGCGGGGTCAACAACCCAAACCGCAGGTGCGCCATTCTCTGAGGTCAGTGCCATGGCAGGCAGCACGACGGCTTCTGTCGACCGGTACTGTGCCGTGGTGGATACAACCGAACCAAGCGTCATTTCCGGCGGTGGGTCAGCGATCAGCAGGGTGACTTTGACCGAACCGGAATTCACATCGATCGTCGGCGAAATCTCGGTCAGCACGGCCTCGGCGTCGATTTCGGGCCGATCGAACATCTGCACGTGGAACTTCTGACTGGAAAAAAGGTCTGTCAGCACGCCTTCATCGGCGTAGAATATCGCCTTGCGCGCCCCGTCACTGGCGACAGTGAAGGCAGATTGTCCAGCCTGCACAACCTGGCCCAGTTCCAGGCTGTTGGCCGTGATGATGCCGTCGGCAAAGGCCCGCAATTCGGTATGGTCGAGGGCTTCGCTGGCCTGTTCATACGCGGCCTGTGCGCTGGCCACCGCACTGGTGCTGGTGGCCAGAGCTTCCACTGTGAGGTCATAGGCGCTGCGCGTGACCAGCCCGCCTGCCACCAGGCTCGACTGACGGTCCATGTCTGCCCTGGATTGCACGAGTTTGGAGTTGGCCGCATCAAGCGCTGCGCGGGCGGCGTCCAGATCGGCGCGCTGTTCGGCTGCACTTAATCGGGCCAGTACCTCTCCAGCATGCACGCGGTCACCCACGTTGACCAGGCGTTCGACGACCTGACCGTTCACCTCAAATGCCAGATCGGCGGACGTTTCGGCGTGTATTTCGCCTGCAAGAGATGTCGAAGACGGGTAATTGCTGACTTCGGCGATGACTGAATCGACCAGCAGCGGCTCGCGCTCAGCTACCTTGTCGCCCGACTGGCAGGCGGTCAGCAGCGAGGCGATCAACAGGGCCGCGCCGAGATTGCAAGCCGATCTGGACAATTTTGGCACATTGAAACCGGATCGGAATCGTTTTGGGGCCACGCGAATTCTCCAAACGGTTGTTCAGCGAATTTCCACCTATAGTTGACTAACTGATTAGTCAATGAAATTGCTATGCATGACAGAGGCGCGCTGAAAACGCCCCTAGCAGACCAGATTCTAGAGCGGGACGTGTTCGAAATGGTAAAAGGTATTCGTGCAGCACAAAAAGAGGCGCGCCCGCGCGAAATCCTGGAAGCCGCTTTCGATGAATTCCTCGAGCATGGCTATGCGGCGACCCGGCTCGATGACATTGCGGCCCGGGTGGGCGTGACCAAGGGCACCATCTATGTTTATTTCAAGAACAAGGAGCAGCTGTTCGAAACCATGGTGGGCGAACTATCCCAGCCCAGGATCGATCCAGAGCGCTATCAGGCAGCCCTGGCCACCAAGCCGGCATTGACCGTCCTGGAGCACTATCTCACTGAAGTTTATCGTGTTTCAGTGCTGGACCGCTATTCAAGCGCCATAACGCGCTTCCTGATTGCCGAACAGAACACATTTCATGCGCTGGGCAAGCGCTACAAGGACGCGTTTATCGGTCCTGTCCTGCGCACGCTGGCGCTCATTATCCAGAGCGGCTGCCAGAATGGCGAGTTCCGCCCCGAGGCAGCAGACATCGATCTTATTTTCCTGCTCAGCCCGTTCATCGGCTACACGTTTCTGGAAACCCTGGCTCCAGAGAGCAGCCCCGCACCCGACCGTTTCTTTGCCATGCATATGGACATGTTCCGGCGGCAATTGCTGGCGTGAGGCAAGACTCGGTCTATCGCGCCAAGCGCTACCCCTGGCGCCAAGAGGGACCATTGCCCACCGGGCCGCAGGAGGATCTTTCTACGAGGCGCATAGGCAAAATCTCCGTCCGGGGGGGCAATTGCGCATCGTCGACATGCGCCAGGGCCAGATCGAATGCCACACGGGCAAATTCGGACATCGGGCGTCCAATGCTGGTCATGGGCGGCGACAGCAGATCAGAAATGCTGTCGTCAAAGCCAATCAGGGAAATATCATCGGGCACGCGCATGCCTGCAGCATAGACGGCCTGCAGCGCCCCGGCGGCAAGAATATCGCTCGACAGAATCATGGCGGTCGGCGGACGAGGTAGCGCCAGCAAAGCGGCGGTTTGATTGCGCCCCTCAGTCGAAGCAGGCGAGCCATCGGTACTGAAGTAGAGCCCAAGACGGACAAGCTCAGGCCTCACCGTCAGGTCATGGCGGGCCATCGCCTCATTGAAACACCGTAGACGCTCTTCTTCCATGGTCTCGTGGCGCACCCGCGCGCGTGGATAGCGGGCCGGGTCGCCGCCGACATAGGCAATGTCGACATGACCCAGCCCAGCCAGGTGCGCTACGGCTGCCCCAAAGCCGGTAGCACTGTCGGGCAAGACTGAACTGGTGTCACGGGTCAGTTCCCGCTCGACCTGTACAACCGGTATGCCGGCCTCAGCGAGCATTGCCAAATTGGCTGGGTCGACCGCATAGGCGCAGATCACCGCGTCAACGCGGTGATCGATGAAACGCGTGACGGCATTCTTTTCCTGCCTGGCGTTCATCGCATGGTTGAGCGTCAGCAGCGTATAGCCACGCTGCAGGGCCTCTATTTCGAGGGCTGTCGACAGGCGCGTGAAGACCGGGTTGATCGAACCGTCGACGATGACCAAGCCAATGGTGAAGCTGCGCTGGGTACGCAGATTGCGCGCGAAAACATTGGTTCGGTAACCGGTCTTGATGACGGCGGCCTCAACCCTGTCGCGCTTATCTTGGGCCACAAAACCCTTGTTGTAGAGGACCCTGGCCACGGTAGCAGGGGAAACGCCGGCGACGTTTGCGACGTCACCCATCGTTGCTGGCCTGTTTTTCATCGCTTCACCTGCACGAAATAGTTGATGATGACGTCATCATGCGCTATGAAGACGTCATCATGGCTGAATTAGATCATGGTTGGACCAACCGGCAAAGTGCCGATAGGGGTTTTCCAGCACCATCGGCCCCGATCGCGCAAATGGTGATTAATGACGGCACAGATCCAGGCCTCCACCAGACCCCGGTTAAACCTTGCACGCTATGCCTTTCTGGCCGTGGTCGCCCTGGTCTATCTGCTGACCCTGGCACCGGTCATTTCCGTCATAGTCATCAGTGTCTTCAACGCCGAGATCGTGAGCTTCCCGCCCGATGGACTGACCTTGCGCTGGTTCGTCAACGCCTGGGAAAAGCGTGAATTCGCGCGCGGCTTCGTCGCCAGCCTGCAATTGGCGCTGCTGGCCACCGCCATCGGGGTGCCGATCGGCACCATGGCCGCGTTTGCGCTCGATCGCTCGGCCATGCGCGGGAAGGGCCTGATCGCCAATCTGTTGCTCGGCCCGCTGGTGGTACCCGGCATCATCATCGGCACGGCGCTCTACATGTTCTACGTCCAGGTGGAAAATACCATCGACCAGGACGTGGTGGGCACGACATTCGGCCTCGTCGCCAGTCATATTCTGCTGACAATCCCCTGGACCGTGCGTCTGGTTTCAGCAGGACTTGCCGGTGTCGACAGTCGCATCGAGGAGGCTGCGGCCAACCTGGGCGCCAGGCCGCTGACCGTGTTTTTCCGCGTCACCTTGCCGACCCTACGTCCCGCCATCGTCGCCGCCACGATGTTCTCGTTCATCCAGAGCTTTGAAAACCTTGAGCTCTCACTGCTGCTGGTGGGTCCCGGCCAGACCACCTTGCCCGTCGCCATGCTCAACTATCTGCAATTCCGCATCGATCCCACGCTGGCAGCCGTCGGCACCATCCAGATCGTGGTCATCGCCATCCTGATGCTGATCACGGACCGGTTCGTGAAGCTGTCCCGTGTGGTCTGAGCCACGCCCTCCGGAGTGAATTCCATGAGCAATCTGCTCCTCAATAACCTGGCCAAGCACTACAACAAGGCGGTCGCCGTGGCCGAAGTTTCCATCGAGATCGCCGAAGGCGAGATGGTCGCCTTGCTTGGCCCTTCGGGCTGCGGCAAGACCACGACGCTGCGCATGGTGGCCGGCTTTATCAAACCGACTGCCGGCCAGATCATCATCGGCGACCAGGACGTGACGCAGGTGCCGCCCTATGCGCGCGACACCGGCTTGGTATTTCAATCCTATGCCCTGTTCCCGCACATGTCGGTCGCCCAGAACGTCAGCTTTGGCCTGGAGATGCGTGGCATCACCCGCGCGGACCGGGACCGCCGCATCACCGAAGCGCTTGCCATGGTGCGTCTGTCACAACTGGCCGACCGCCTGCCGCAGCAGCTTTCGGGTGGACAGCAGCAGCGCGTCGCCTTGGCGCGCGCTCTTGTCATCAATCCCTCGGTCTTCCTGCTCGACGAACCGCTGTCAAACCTCGATGCCAAGCTGCGCGGCGAAGTTCAGCTTGAAATCCGCGCATTGCAGCAGCGGCTTGGCCTGACCACGCTGATCGTTACACACGACCAGGAAGAGGCTCTGACCATGGCTGACCGTCTTGTCGTCATGGAAGCGGGACGGGTGCGCCAGATCGGCACGCCGCGCGAACTCTATGAAGAGCCGGCCAATGCCTTCGTCGCCAGCTTTGTCGGGCGCTGCAACCTGATCCCGGGCCGGATCGAAAGCGCGGGCCTATTCCGCTCCGCCAGCGGCGCTTTACTGGCCTGCGATCCGGCGTCCACCATTGCAGGCGACACCATGCTGGCCATCCGTCCGGAACGCATCGAACTGACCGGCGCGGAGGCCGGCTATCGGCTGCGCACCATCACCTATCTCGGTGCCAACACCGAATATCACTTCGAGCGCGAAGGCACTGCGCTCGTTGCCGTCCTGCCGACCCCACTGCCCTCGGATCCGATGAGCCACCTGCGGCCCAACGATTTCGTTGCGCCCAACTGGGTCCCGGCTGCCGGACGCGTCGTGCCGCTCAACTAAACGAGGGAACTTCCAGCCAAATGAACATCGTTAAACTCAATCGCCGCCAATTGCTGGCCAGCACCGCGGCAATCGCCGCCGCTGCCGCCATGCCGCGCAGCGCCTTCGCCCAGTCCGGCTCGATGGTCGCATCTGTGTTCGGCGGAGACTATGCCGACATTTTGCGCGAAGCGGTCGATCTGGGCATCATGGAGCCAATGGGCGTCGAGGTGATCCAGGATGTGATCTCGGGCGAAGCTCGCCAGACCAAGCTGCGTACCGAACTCAACAGCCGCCGCTCCAGCATGGACGTGGCCGTTCTGGCTGACCTCGACATGTTCCCGATCGCCGAACTGGGCGCGTTCGCCCCGATTACCGAGGCCGACGTTCCGCGTCTGCCCGCCGTGATCCCGGCTCTGCGCAAGGATTATGCGATTCCCCAGATCTATTCCTATATCGCCATTCTCTACAATCCGGCCATGGTCGAGACGCCCCCCACCTCCTATGCCGATCTGTGGGATCCCAAGTACAAGGGCAAGGTCGGCGTTTCGGACATTCTGCACATGGCAACCTCTGCCGTGGCGGCGATCGTCGGGGGCGGCAGCGTCAGCGATTTCGAACCCGGCCACAAAAAGCTGCTCGAACTGCGCGACCAGCAGGAGGTGCGGATCTACCCATCAAACGAGACCATTGCCGCGGCGCTGCAGTCGGGCGAGATCTGGATCACCGTGAACTACGTGGCCCGCGCCTATAGCTGGAAAAATGCTGGCGTACCGATCGAGCATGCCGTGGCATCGGAAGGCGCTATCCCGATCGCCTTTGAAATGGCCGTGCCAAAGAATGCCCGCAATCCGGAAGCGGGCTTCGCTTATCTCAATGCGGCACTGTCACCGGCGGCCCAGTCTGCCTTCACCACCAAGATGGGCTATCTGCCCACGGTCACCGATGCTGAACTTGACCCGGACATCGCCGCCCAGCTCAGCCTGTCTAACGAAGACCAGTCTCGCCTGCTCCAGCTCGACTACACCTATCTGATGGAGAACAACACGGCGATCCTGGACTTCTGGACCCGTGAGTTCAAGGCGTAGTCATGCCCTTCCTGGTTCTCCCCGCAACCGTGCTCGTCCTGACGCTTCTCGTGGCGCCGATGGCCATGCTGTTCAAGATTTCTCTCAATCAATACAGCCCGACTGAATTGATGATGGAAGCGATGAGCGGGGAGAACTATCTTCAGGCGATCAGCGACCCCTATTACCAGAACGTGCTGGTCACCACGGTTGTCGTGGCCCTGCTCTGCACTCTGATTTGCGTCATCCTGGCGTTTCCGGCGGCCTATTGGCTAGCGCGGATGCAGAGCCGGTGGAAAAGCACGGTGACGGTGCTGACACTGTTTCCCCTCCTGGTCGGCGGCGTGGTGCGCGCCGCCGGCTGGATTGCGCTGCTGGGCAATGAAGGCGCGCTAAACGCCCTGTTCCGCCTGTTCGGCAGCACCGAGCCAGTGCAGATGATGTACACCCCGGCCGCCGTGGTGGTTGGCACCTCAGCCGTGGTGCTGCCCTATATGATCCTGACTCTCTCGTCAGTCATCGAATCCATCTCACGCCAGACCGAGGAGGCTGCGGCCAATCTCGGTGCGCGTCCCCTTACCGTCTTCCTGCGCGTGCTGCTGCCGCAGGCAGCCCCTGGCGTTCTGGCGGGCTCGGTACTGGTTTTCATCCTCTCGATGAATGCCTATGCGACGCCCGTTCTGCTGGGCGGACCAAGCTTCGCCATGCTGGCCCCGGCGATCTATGACCAGTTCACCAGAGCCGGCAACTGGCCCTTCGGCGCCGCCCTGGCCTTCATGCTGCTCACTACCACACTGGTCCTGACAGCCTTGGTGAGCGTGGGCATCACCCGCGGCCTCAAGCGCGCCTGACCTGCCTGTTTCTTCCTGACGTCCCGCGACGCGTCGCGGGACCAGCTTTTGGCGACCCATGACCCAAGACCAGATTGATGCTCTGCTCGACCAGATGACCCTTGGCGAGATGGTTTCGCTGCTGGCGGGGCAATCCTTCTGGCGCACAGCGGCCATTGAGCGCCTGGGCATACCGTCGATAAAGGTGACCGACGGCCCAAATGGCGCCCGTGGGGAAGCCTTTGCCGGCGGCACGCGATCGGCGAGCTTTCCTGTCGCCATTGCCCTTGCCGCCACCTGGAACCGAAAGTTGGTGCGTGAGGTGGGCGTTGCCCTGGCCCAGGAGACCCGCAGCAAGGGCGCCAGCGTGCTGCTCGGCCCCACTGTCAACATGCATAGATCGCCACTTAACGGGCGCAATTTCGAGTGTTTTTCGGAAGACCCGCTGCTGACCTCGGCTATTGCCGTGGCCTATATAGAGGGCGTTCAAAGCCAGGGCGTTGCCGCCACAATCAAGCACCTGGTCGGCAATGAGTCCGAATTCGAACGCCGCACCATCAGCTCGGACATCGATGAGCGCAGCCTGCGAGAGATCTACCTGCCGCCCTTCGAGGCTGCCGTGCGACAAAGTGATGTCTGGGCGGTGATGACGGCCTATAACCGGCTCAACGGCACCTTCACCAGCGAACATGAATGGTTGCTGCGGGACGTGCTCAAGGGCGAGTGGGGATTTTCCGGCGTTGTGATGTCGGACTGGACCGCCACCCATTCAACGGCCGCCTCGGTAAGCGCTGGTCTCGACCTTGAAATGCCCGGTCCCGGCAAGTTCCGCGGCGACAGGCTGGTCGAAGCTGCACAAAGCGGTGCCGTTTCGATCGACGACCTGCGCGAGGCCGCCGGGCGCATGCTGACCCTGATCGATCGTGTTGGCGCCTTCGATCACCCTTTGGCAACGGGCGAAGAGGCAATCGATCGCCCTGAACATCGTGCGCTGATCCGACGTGCCGGAGCGGAGGCCGCTGTCTTGCTCAAGAATGACGGCGTCCTGCCACTCGATCCGCGCGCCCTGCGCAAGGTCGCGGTGATCGGACCCAACGCCAATGTCGCCGTAACCAGTGGTGGCGGCAGCGCGCGCATCAACGCCCATTACAGCATCACTCCGCTTGAGGGCATTCGCGCCGCGCTCGGCCCCGATGTGGAACTGGTCTATGAACTGGGATGCGACAATGATCGCTACATCCCCAAGCTCAACCAGCCAATCGACATCGCCTTTTACAATAACCTCGACATGTCCGGCCCTCCCGCGCTGCGCAAAGAGGGCGCCGAGAGCGAATTCAGCTGGTTTGGCCCCGTCGAACCCGAGGTCGACCAGAGTGCCTTTTCGGCGCGCCTTTCCACCAGCTTCACTGCGACCGAGACCGGCCCGCATGAGTTTGGACTCATGAGCGCCGGCACCAGCCGGCTGATGCTCAACGGCGCTTTGCTGATCGATTGCTGGAGCAACTGGACCCGCGGCCATTCCTATTTCGGTCACGGCTGCGCTGAGCAGCGTACGATGATGCACCTCACGGCTGGCACAACCTATCGCTTGGAGATCGATTATGCCTGCGCCCAAGGCATCACGACCACGCTCAAGGCCGTTCGCTTCGGGGTGCGCCTGCCATCGGGCCAGGGCGCCATTGCCCGGGCAGTGGCGGCGGCAGGTGACGCCGACGCCGTCATCGCCGTCATGGGCCTGAACGGTGACTGGGAGACGGAAGCAGAAGACCGACTGGACATGCATCTGGCAGGCGAGCAGAACGCGCTGATTGCAGCCCTCGCTGCGACCAATCCCACCCTTGTTGTCGTGTTGCAGACCGGCTCGCCCGTCACCATGCCCTGGATCGACCTCGTGCCCGCCGTGCTGCAAGCCTGGTATCCCGGTCAGGAAGTGGGCAATGCCATCGCCGACGTTGTTTTCGGCAGGGTCGATCCCGGCGGGCGTCTACCGCAAACCTTCCCGCTGGCCCTTGAGCATAACCCGGCCTTCCTGAACTATCCTGGTGAGGGTGGGCGGGTCCGCTATGGCGAAGGCATCTACATTGGCTACCGCTTCTACGAAAAGACCGACCGCAACGTGTTGTTTCCTTTCGGCCATGGCCTCTCCTATGCCAGCTTTACCTATGGCGAGCCGGAGGTGCTGCGCGGCCCGGACGCCATTTCCGTGCGCCTGACGGTCACCAATGTTTCCCACAGAGCTGGGCAGGACGTCGTGCAGCTTTACCTTCAGGATCGCGGGGAAATGCAGATGCGCCCCGTGAAGGAGCTCAAGGCTTTTGCCAAAGTGGCGCTGGGCCCGGGGGAGAGTGCAGAGATCAGTCTGGACCTCAGCGAACGAGATTTCTGCATTTTTGATGTCGAAACGCGCGCCTGGAAGCACGGAACGGGCGCGTTTCACGCACATATCGGGCGCTCAAGTCAGAACATTGAGAGAGTTGTTGACCTGGGCGAAGTCCACCTGGCAACGCCCCATTAATTCTGAGCGTAGGTCTTTGGTCCTGGGGCGCCCAGCCATGAGCTACTGCCGGGCAGGTCAGTCGACGCGGGGCCTTTCCTCGGCAACCGATCGGGTCATGTCAATGAATAGCGGCGCGCCGAGTATATCGTTCATGTCATGCGCAAGTTTGCGCTGCCAGTTTGGATAGGCGTCGATTGTTCCTGGCAAGTTGACCGGCATTCTCTCGCCGGCCAGATCTTCCAGCCGAACCGCCAGCAATCGTGCAGGCGTGCGGGCCAGAAAGCGGTGCAGGGCAATCGGTATGGCATCGGGAAGCGGGCTATCCGACCGGGCCGCCGCATCCAGGGCTTGTCGATCCGCGGCCGATAGCAGGCCCGCATCGGTCAGGACCGCGAGCAGGCTGTTCCGCTCGTCGTGGCGCCGTTCGAGCTGGTCTTGCGCCGCCAGCTCGTCGATCAGCTCATGCTGGCGTCGCAGGTTCACATCTTCGCCACGCCACCAGCCTTCAATTGTTGGCAGATCATGGGTCGACAGACAGGCCATGGCATTTCTTGGATACTCGTCGGCAGACAAGAACCGCCCGTCATGCTGTTCGAAATAAAGGATGCGATAGGAGAGGATGGCGGCCTCCTCCATCAGTTCGCGGAAACCGACCGGCACATTGCCCAGATCTTCGCCGATGAGCACCGCCTTATGCTGATGCGAC
>CAXBKI010000012.1:0-15137 GCA_963975955.1 uncultured Devosia sp. | reverse complement strand
TCACCCGCAATGTCGGCCTGCTCTATGGCCTGGGCAATCTGATCGAGAATGCCGCCGATTTCGCGCGCCAGACGGTGCGCATCGAAGCCGGCTGGGACCGCGACAGCGTTTCGGTGACGATCACCGATGACGGCCCCGGCTTTGCGCCCGAGCTGATCGCCCGGCTGGGCGAGCCCTATCTCACCAGCCGCCCCCGCGATCCCCAGGGTCCCGATGCCAGCCAACCCGGCGGCCTGGGCCTGGGCGTGTTCATCGCCAAGACCCTGCTTGAACGCAGCGGGGCGCGCCTGGCTTTCCACAACATTGCGCCAGAAGGTCACGCCCAGGTGCGGATTGTCTGGCCACGGCCGCTGATCGACGTATAAATCCAACGCGACGATTTTGACGTACCAAGCGCAACAGCCTATGGGAAAGCCATGAGCACGATAGAAGACCTCCTTGCCACCGATCCAAGCCTGCTGCTGGTGGATGACGATGCGGCCTTTCTGCAGCGGCTTGAGCGCGCCATGACCCGACGCGGTTTTGACGTTCGCATCGCTGGCAGCGTGGCCGAGGGTCTGGCTGCGCTTGGCGAGAAGCTGCCGGCCTATGCGGTGGTCGATCTGCGCCTGGAAGATGGCAATGGTCTCGAGGTTGTCTCGGCCCTGCACCAGAGGCGTGCGGATGCGCGTGCCGTGGTGCTGACCGGCTACGGCAATATTGCCACCGCCGTCACCGCCGTGAAGCTGGGCGCCGTGGACTATCTCAGCAAGCCCGCCGACGCCGACGACGTGATCAACGCCTTGCTGGCCACCGGCGAAGACAAGCCCGAGCCGCCGGAAAATCCGATGTCGGCCGATCGCGTGCGCTGGGAACACATCCAGCGCGTCTATGAATTGTGCGACCGCAATGTCTCGGAAACGGCGCGCCGGCTCAACATGCACCGCCGCACCCTGCAGCGCATCCTGGCCAAGCGCGCCCCGCGATAGACTAGTCGGTCGTCAACAGCGTCTCGAACCCGCCATAGATCATCCGGCCCATGTCGAAGGGCATCTGCATGGCACCCATTTCGGGGTTCTCCATCATCTGCTTTTGCACCGCATCGCGCGTGGCCTTGTCGGGATATTCGGTCCAGGAAAAGACGATCGCCTCGTCTTCCTTGGCCTCGACGACGCGCGTGGCGCCCCACGCCATAAACATCTTTGCGCCGGCACGGGCGGTGCGCAGATAGGCCTCCTTGTTGGCCTTGGGCACGGCAGCCACAAATCCATCGACATAGGTCATGATCATTCCTTCCTTGCGTGTGTGCAATCTGACGGGCGCAGGCGCGCCTGTCTCGACAATGACGAGCCAGTGGCGCTTACTTCGACATACCAGCAGTCAATCAGGAGCCCGCCATGACCGTAACCCTTCACTTCCATGGCGCGGCGGGCACCGTGACCGGTTCATGCTACCGCATCGACCATCCCGCAGGCCACTTCCTGGTTGATTGCGGGCTGTTCCAGGGCAATCGGTCGGTGCGGGCGCTCAATCTCAAGCCGACCCCGTTCGATCCCAAATCAATCGATTTCCTGCTGCTCACCCATGCCCATATCGACCATGTCGGCCTGTTGCCCAAACCCTATGCCCAGGGCTGGCGCGGGCCGGCCTGGATGACGGAGCCCACGGCCGGCCTGCTCGAATATATGCTGCCCGACAGTGCGGGCATTCAGCAGAGCGAAGCCGAGCGGGCCAGCCGCAAGCGCGGTGGCCGCGGCGAAGAGCCGGTCGAGCCGCTCTACACCATCAGCGACGCCGAGGAAGCACTCAGGCATCGCCAGACCTGCGCCTATGAGCAGTGGATCGAGCCGGGCCGGGGGGTGCGTGCCCGCTATTGGAACGCCGGCCACATTATCGGCTCCGCCTCCATCGAAATCGAGGTGATGGATGGCGATACGCCCGTGCGGCTGATGTTTTCCGGCGATATCGGCCCGGACGAGAAGGTGTTCTACAACCATCCCGAAGGCCCGGCCGGCTTTGACTACATCGTCTGCGAATCCACCTATGGCGGCCGCGAGCGCGCCGATTACACGCTGCTCGAACGGCGCGAGGCGCTCAAGACCGAGATCAACACCGCACTTGCCCGCGGTGGCAATCTGGTCATTCCCACCTTTGCCGTCGAACGCAGCCAGGAACTGCTGCATGACATCGGCTATCTGATCAAGACCGGTCAGATCGATCCGACGCTGGTGTTTCTCGACAGCCCGCTGGCCAGCAAGGTCACCGGCGTCTATCGGCAATACGCAAAGATGTTCGAGGATGTCGAACTGGGGGCCGACGAGCTGTTCAACGACCCGCGCTTCCGCATCATCGAATCGGTGGACGAGAGCAAGGCCATCAACGCCATCAAGGGCGGCGCCATCATCATGAGCGCCTCGGGCATGTGCGACGCCGGGCGCATCAAGCACCATCTGCGCAACAACCTGATCCGCCGCAATGCCACCGTGCTGTTTGTCGGCTATCAGGCGCCCGGCACGCTGGGCCATGTCATTTTGACCGGTGCCAGGGAGGTGCGCATCCATGGCACCCTGGTGCCGGTTCGCGCCAGCGTGCGGGCGCTGGGCAATTATTCGGCCCACGCCGACCACTCCGAACTGATGGACTGGATCGGGGCCCGATTGCCTGCCCATGGCGCCATCTTTCTCACCCATGGCGAGGACGAGGAGCGCCACGCCCTGCGTGCGGCCCTGATGGCAACGGGCCTGGCCGGTGACCAGATCATCCTGCCCCAGCTGGACGACTATGTTGAACTGACGGCGGCCGGGATTGCCGGCCTGGCGCAGGTGACCTCCCCGCGCATCGATCCGGCACAGGTGCATTCGGATTGGCACAACGCCTTTTCCGACTTCACCATCCGGCTCAGCCAGCAGTTGCAGAGCCGCAACGATGCCCAGAAGCTGGCGCTCATGCAGGCCCTGCAGCAGCAGTTGTCGCTGCTGGGCGCGCCGCCTTCCCCGCCGCACAGGACAACGCTGATTACCCCGGTGGAACCGCAGGCGGTTGACGAGTAGGCGTCAGCCTGCCCGCCATCACCCAGGTCATTGCCAGCAGGGGCAATAGCAGCGCAAAGGCAGCGCGAATGCCCAGCCCTTCGGCCGTGATGCCGATCAGCACCGGCGCGCCCAGATTGACCAGCTGGAAGACCAGCGTGACGGCCGCGACATTTTCCGAGGCGGGCCGGTCACCCAGCCGCGCCGCCGCCGACAGCGCCAGCGGATAGAGCACGCAGATGCCCAGTCCCACCAGGCCAAAGCCGCCCAGTGCCAGATAGGCATTGGGCGCGGCAACCACCAGCAGCAGGCCGGCAATGGCCAGGCCGGCCAGCGCCCGCGCCACCGGCACCGGGCCGAAGCGGTCGATCCAGCGGTCCGCCAGCAGCCGCCCCAGCGCCATGGTCACCAGCAGGGCCGGCAGCGCCATCGATTCCACCCAGGCGGCGACGTCGAAGCTGTCGCGCAGATAGATGATCGACCAGGTGCGCGAGGTGCCCTCGGTCAGCCCGGCACCCAGCCCGAAGCCGATCAGGCCCAGCGTGGCCCAGCTCGGCCAGGCCAGCCGGCGCTTGACCGCCCCTGCATGGGGACGCGGCGGCATCAGCGGCATGGGCACCACGATTGCCAGCACCAGCACCGCGACCAGCGGTACCAGCGCCCACAGATGCACGGCCGGCACAATGTCCAGCCCGCGCAACCCCGCGCCCAGCAGCGAAGTCAGCAGAAAGCCGACGCTCCAGCTGCCGTGGCAGCGGTTCATGATGCGTTGACCGGTTGCCGCCTCGATGCGGTCGGCCTCCACATTGATGGCGATATTGGTCAGCGAAAAGCCCACGCCATTGCAGGCCAGAAGGATGAACATGGCGACCGGATCGAGCCACACCGTGATCAGTGCCGCGGTGATGGTCATCACCGGCATCAGCACCAGGATCACCCGGCGCGGCCCGAACCGCTCGATGGTGCGGCTGGAAAACAGGAAGGTTCCCAGCGCGCCTATGGGTTGCCCCGCCAGCACCATGCCCAGCTGGGCCTGGCTCAGCCCCACCAGCAGCTGGATATCGGGAACACGCGTATGGATGGCGCCGACCGCCAGGGCATGCACGAAGAACAGCGCTATGATGCGCCAGCGGGCGATGGGCCTGACGCTCACGTGGGCCCGGGATCCATCAATTTGTGAATGCGATCGGCGCCCAGCCGGGCAAGCTTGAGCATCAGGGCCTTGCGCCTGGCGGCAGCAAGCGGCGTATAGGGGCTATCGCGCAGAATGGCCCCGTCATGGCCATCGGCCACGATCAGCCCCTCGCTCTCGGGAAAGATGGCCGCATCCAGCTCGGGCGGCTTGGCGAAAAAGAACTTGTCGGAGAAGTCGCGATATTCGGGCCATTTCCGGTCGATCTGAAAATCGACCAGGCTCGACTTGATTTCGACGATCCAGATGTCGCCTTTGGGGCCGACGGCAAGGACATCGGCGCGCCGGCCGCTATTGAGCGTCACCTCGGCAAAGCACGCCATGTCATGGGTCTCGCGCAGCAGCCGCATCACGCCGCGCTGCACCCGCAGCGCGGTGGCCGACTGGCGCAGGTCAATGATGGGTGGCAAGCTATCCATTGGTTAGCCCAGCGGGGTCATCGGTTCGGGCGGCAGGCCGCTCGGCAGAGCCACTTTGCGATTGCCCAGCGCCCGGCAGGCGATCAGGCCCATCAGGATCACTGGCAGCACCACCAGATAGGAATTGCGGATGCCGGTATGTTCGGCGACGAAGCCGAGCAGGGGCGGCGCCAGAAAGAACACCACGAAGGTTACCTGGCCCAATGCCGCCACATTGACCGCACTGGGCCGGTCGCTGCGCTGGGCCGCGGCCGAAACCGCGATGGGATAGACCGCCGAACAGCCAATGCCCAGCAGCGCAAAGCCGATCAGGGCCACCCAGGGCTCGGGCGCCAGCGAGACCATCAACGCCCCGATGGCCGCCAGGGTCAGCAGGCTCATGGCCGTGCGGCGTGGCCCGAAACGTTCCACCACCCCGTCCGCGGTGAGCCGCGCTGCAGCCATGAACCCCGAAAACAGGGTAAGGCCCAGCCCGCCGATAAACGGCTCTGGCCGCACCGCAAAGGCGTCGCGCATATAGATGGCCGACCAGTCAATACCCGAGCCTTCCACCAGAAAGGCGGCAATGCCGATCAGGCACAGCGGCAGCAGGCCCCAGTGCGGAAAGGCGATCAGCGGCGTCGCGCCCTGATGGCTGTCGGCCCGCTTGGGTGCATTGGTGATGCCCGAGATGATCCAGATGCTGACCAGCAGCACTATGCCCACCACGATGGCCAGATGTGTGGTGATAGAGATCTCGGCCTGTCTGAACCCGGCCCCCAGCAGCGCGGTGATAAAGAACCCCAGGCTCCAGCTGCCATGCGCCCGGTTCATGAAATGCTTGTCGAACTGCGCCTCGAGCCGGTCGGTCTCGACATTGAGGTTGATCTCGAGCGCCCCGGCCAGCAGCCCGGCCAGGAACAGGGCGGCAAACACCGCCGGCGCGCTGGGCAACCAGGGGATAGTGGCATAGATCGTGGCCGTGCCCAGCACGGTGATCATGGTGGTGCGGCGCGATCCCAGGTGATCGACAAGCGGCGCGGCAAAGGTCAGTGAAATCAGCGAGCCGACCGCCATGCCGATCAGCGTCAGGCCAAGCTGCCCCTCGCTGATGCCCAGCTGGGTCTGCAAGTTGGGAATGCGCGACAGCAGCGCGCCCAGCGCGAAGGCGAACAGGAAAAAGCACGCATAGATGCGCTGCCAGGGCGCGATGGAGAACCGGGCCGTTGTCATGCTGCTGCCACCACCTTGGCCGGGCGCGAACCGAGCGCGCCGGCCGTCAGCAGGCCCAGCACCACCAGGGGAATACCGACGCCAAAGGCCCAGCGGATGCCGAAATGCTCGGCGATATAGCCCAGCAGCGGCGGACCCACGAGGAAGGACACAAAGGAAATCTGCGCCAGCGCGGCGACATTGACCGCCGCCGGCCGGTCGGTGCGCTGCGCCGCCGCCGACATGGCCAGCGGAAACAGCGCGCTCGTGCCCACCCCGAGCATGGCAAAGCCGATATAGGCAAGCCACCACACCGGCGTGAAGAACACGATCAGCGCGCCAATGCCCGAAATGGTCAGCAGGCCGCGGGCCACCACCACCGGGCTCCAGCGTTCAACGAAACTGTCGGCAAAAAACCGCGTCACGGCCTGCGCTCCCGCTCCCAGCGCCACCGCGAAGCCGGCCCAGAAGGGGGCGGCGCCGAAGATGTCGCGCATATAGATGGCCGACCAGTCGATGCCGGCGCCTTCGAGAATCATCGCTGACAGGCACACCGCCACCAGCACCAGGATGGCGCCGGTCGGCCGGGCAAAGCGCGGCGCCGCATCGGTACTGCCGCCGGTCCGGTGTCCGGCCGGTTCATAGCGCCCGAGCAGGGTCAGCGATACCACCACCACCGCCGGCACCATGATGGCCAGATGCAATTGCGGGGAGAGCCCGGCCTGGGCCACCAGCGCGCCCACCATGCCGGCCGAAAAGAAGCCAAAGCTCCAGAAGGCATGCGCCCGGTTCATGATGCGCCGGCCGATGGCATGCTCGACCCGGTCGGCTTCGAGGTTGATGATCATCTCGATGCAGCCAATGGTCAGCCCCACCGGCATCAGCAGCAGGAAAAAGCTCAGCGGCGATGGCGCCCACACCGCGATGGCATAGAACACCGAGAGCAGGGGAATGGCGGTCAGCAGCGTGCGACGATAGCCGATGCGCTCGATGATCGGGCCGGCAAAGGTCAGCGACAGCAAGGTGCCCAGCGCCGCCCCGATCAGCGACAGGCCCAGCGCGCCTTCACCGACATCCATGGCCTTTTGAATGGCCGGCAGGCGGGGATAGATGCTGCCCATGCAGAACGAATAGATAAAGAACGCCCCGAACACGCGGATATGGGGCGGCAGGTCGATACCGAATTTCATGTTTGCCACTCGCAAGGCGCTGTATGGCGCGCAAGCTATGCCAAATTGCGATTCTGGGAAAGCGCGGTGGAAACGTTTCTTCTGGCTTATGCAACGTTGCATTTTTGGGGCGATTCACGCGACCCGAAGCAGGGTGACGCGTCAGGATGCGGCTGTGCCGCTGAACAGGGCCGCCCGGGCCCGCATCAGCCCGGCAATGCGCTGGCTCATCGTGCGCACGGCCGGGTCATGCCGCTCCTCATGATGGCTGACCAGCCATTGCTCGGTCTCCAGCTCGCCAATCGGCGGCGCAACCCGGACCAGTCGCGCATCGCTATCGCCGACAAAGCAGGGAAATACCGACATTCCGGCGCCATGGGCGACCAGTTCGCGCACGCTCATCGCATCATTGCCGCGCACGGCGATCCGGTCGCCATGCCGCGCCTCCAGCCAGCGCGCCGATCGGGTCTGGCCGCCATCGCCGGCAATACCGACGAAATAGCCGGCCTTCACGCCATTGATCAGCTGCTGTCCGGAATAGATGGCGTAGGCGACCTTGCCGATCAGCCGCCCGGCCAGCCATTGCTCGGTGGGGCGCTGATTGCGCAGACCCAGATCGGCATTGCGCCGACCGATGTCGATCTTCTGGTTGCCGGTCACCAGTTCGAGTCCGAAACGGTCCCGGACCTGCCAGAGCTGGTCGATATGGCTGGCCAGAAAAGCCGAGGTCCAGGCGCCGGCCGAAACGCGGACTGAACGCGCACCAAATGTGCCCTCTTTCCAGCGCCGCAGTGACAGCATGGCGGCTTCGACATCCTCGGCCCGTGCCAGCAGATCTTCGCCCGCCTGGGTCAGGCTGTAGCCGATCTGGCTGCGGGTAAACAGCCGCTCGCCGATCTGCCGCTCCAGCGCGCTGACCCGCCGGCCCAGCGTGGCCGCGCTCAACTGCGTGGTGGCCGTGGCCGCGCTCAGCCCACCCAGCCGCGCCACCGCCAGAAATACCCGTAGATCGTCCCAGCTAAATTCCATTTTTCATTTCTGCAAAGAACCTTGCGTTCCTCAATGTAGCGACGCCGCCTTGGACGTTGCAAGTATTGCCAGACGGCGCGTCACAACGGTGCGCCTCTGCAACCACATACCACCAGAAACGAAATACCGGGACCTGCCGCCGGCGATCCCGACGGGCCGAATCCGGGAGATCATCATGTTGCTCATCATTGCCGGCCGCCTGGCGCATTAGCGGCAACGGCACATTACCATCGCCCGGCTGGGCAGGCCCGACGGCCACCTGCTCACCGATATCGGCACCAGTTGTGACGGCATCGTGCGCTTTGTCGCGGCACACGATCCCCCTTTTCATGGAGACGAACATGCAAACCAATATTCTGGGCACTTTCGGCCCTGTCAGTCGGCTGACCCTGGGCGGGGGCGGCATCGGCACCTATTGGGGGCCGACCTCCGAGGACGAGGCGGTGGCTACCCTGCGCCATGCCGTCGACCAGGGCATCGACCTGCTCGACGCTGCCCCCGGCTACAAGATCTGCCAGGCCATGATCGGCCGGGCTTTTGACGGAAAGCTGCCTGATGGCGTGCGCGTCACTACCAAATTTGGCCTGGGGACAGTGCCGGCCGATGCTGTCTACGACCAGTTGCGCCAGTCGCTGCTGGGTAGTCTGGCCGAGATGCGGCTCGAACGCGTCGACATGTTCCTGCTGCACAGCGAGATCAGGCCGACCGATTTCCAGTACCCCCCGGGCCAGCCGCCGCGCGATGCGCGCTCGACCAGCCTGGCGCTGTACCGCAGCAGCGTCGTGCCGGCCTTCGAGCGGCTTGTCGCCGAGGGCCTTGCCGCCCATTGGGGCATTACCGGCATCAACCACGCCGCCGCCACCATCGAGGCCATGGGTCAGGGGCCAAGGCCGGCGGCGGTACAGGCCATTGCCAATCTGCTCGACAGCCCGGGGGAGATGAACGGCACCGGGCTTGCCCCCCGCCCGCGCGACGTCATCGCCGCCGCCAAGAAAAATGGTGTCGGCGTCATGGGCGTGCGCGCGGTACAGGCCGGGGCCCTGACCGCGGGGCTCGATCGTTCCGAGCAATCGCCCACCAGCGCCGATTTCGAGCGGGCCGCGCCGTTTCGCGCGCTTTGCGCATCCTGGGGCGAGGACCCTGCCATCGTGGCCTATCGCTATGCGCTCGGCATCGATGGCGTCGATACCCTGGTGCTGGGTGTCAAGAACCGTGCCGAGCTTGATCAGGCCCTGGCCGCCGAGCGCGCCGGTCCGCTGGAGCCGGCCCAGGTTGCGGCCATCGACGGCCTGGGGCTGCGCTGAAAGCACTTTGGGCCGCCTCCGGTGTCGGAGGCGGCCCAGGTTCAGGCAAATCGGCGGTAGATTGGTGCGACTAGAGTGCGCTGATGCACACCGAAGTGACACCGCGGTTGCGGAAGCCCAGCTGTGTCGCGGCGGCCTTGGACAGATCGATGATGCGCTTGCCCACGAAGGGGCCGCGGTCGTTGATGGTGACTTCAATTTCGCGGCCCGTGCGCTGGTCGGTAACCTTGACCTTGGTGCCAAAGGGCAATGAGCGATGAGCGGCGGTCATGGCATTTTCGTTGAAGATCTCGCCTGAGGCGGCGGCCTTGCCATTGAAGCCGGGGCCGTACCAGGAAGCGCCGCCGCACTGGGCATGGGCGGCTGTAGAAACGGAGAACAGGGCGGCAGCAATCGCGGCAACCGAAAGGGCTTTTCTAATCAAAATGTGAACTCGTGAAGTTGTCGTTGCAGGCTGCCTAATGGAGGCGCCGGGCCATAATGTGCCCGGATTTGCCGCAACTGCCCGCCAGGCCCTTACTGTTGCAGACAGGCCGCAGCAAATGCTGCCTTGGCTTTGCCATATTGCGCCGCGGTGAGGCTGAACTGGAGGATATGAATCCGCGATTGTCCGGATTGATAGAATGCGGCTAGCCCAGATCGGGCTTTGCCGGATTCATCTTGCATGCTGTGCTCATGAGGTCACAGTTCCCCGGCGACTGGCCAAATCGTCGGGTTTTTTGCGGTTCCGCGAAAAATCGGCGGCCATTTTTGCCGTTTTGAACTCAGTGTGGCGCGATTGTGGCGCGTTTGCGCCGGTGCAATGGGGCATTCTGCGCCGGCGCTGCGCGGGCGCTGGGGCAGGCAGATGTCAGCCGCCCGCCGCCTTGGGCTTGAGACCGGGCATGAACAATTGCTCAAGATAGCGCGCGGCATCCTCAAAGCGGCCCTCGCCATTGCGGCCGCGCCCGAGTACGGCACGTACCTGCACGTCGAAATCGGCATAATGCTGGGTCGTTGCCCAGATCGAAAAGATCAGATGATAGGGGTCGGTGCGCGCCAGCTTGCCTTCATCCATCCAGCCGAGCAGCACCTTTGCCTTTTCGTCGACCAGGTTTTTCAGATCCACCTCGATCATCTCGATGATGCGCGGCGCGCCCTGCAGCATTTCATTGGCAAACAGCCGGCTCTCGCGCGGATAGTCGCGCGCCATTTCCAGCTTCCGCCGGATATAGGAGCGGATCTCGGGGAATGGGTCGCCCGCGGCATCCATTTCCTTGAGCGGGGCCAGCCAGGTCGCGAGCAACGTCACCATCAGGCGGCGGTGGATCTCCTCCTTGCGCGGGAAATAATACAGCAGATTGGGTTTGCTCATCCCCGCCACCTCCGCGATCTGGTCGATCGTGGCGCCGCGAAAGCCATGCGTCGAAAACACCTCCAGCGCCGCCTCCAGGATCACGTCCTGCTTCTGGCGCTGGATGCGGGTCAGCGGACGGGCCTTGGCGTGCGGATGCGCAGCAGCCTTGGCCTCGGCCTTGTGCTGGCGTTTGGGCAATGCCGCTGCATCGGGGCTGTTGATTTTGGTCGGCGGCATTTTTCGCCTTGCTAGAAAGTTTGGGAGTGCTAACATTTTTCCAACTGGTCAAAATTCGAAGCATTGCGCTTGCGCGTCAAGTGCCAATCGCGACAAGTCCGGAATAATGGGAGCGAAATAGCCGTGTCCAATTCTAGCGCAGTAGTGCCGAACGATCTGGGCGCCTTCTGGATGCCGTTCACCGCAAACCGGCAGTTCAAGAAATCGCCCCGCATGTTTGTCGCGGCCAAGGACATGCATTACACCACCGCCGATGGCCGCCAGGTGCTCGATGGTACGGCGGGCCTGTGGTGCTGCAATGCCGGTCACGCCCGGCCCAGAATCGTCGAGGCGATCGCCAGACAGGCCGCCGAGCTCGATTATGCGCCCGCCTTCCAGATGGGCCACCCCAAGGCGTTCGAACTGGCCAACCGCATCGTCGACATCGCGCCGGCCGGGCTCGATCATGTGCTGTTCACCAATTCGGGCTCGGAATCGGTCGAGACCGCGCTCAAGGTGGCGCTGGCCTATCATCGCATCAAGGGCGAAGGCGCCCGCTCCCGCCTGATCGGCCGCGAACGCGGCTATCACGGCGTCAATTTTGGCGGCATTTCGGTGGGCGGCATCGTCACCAACCGCAAGATGTTCGGCAGCCTGCTGACCGGCGTCCACATGCCGCATACCCACAATCTCGGCAAGAACGCCTATTCCAAAGGCGTGCCCGAATATGGCAGCGAGCTGGCCGATGAGCTCGAACGCATCGTCACCCTGCACGATGCCTCCACCATTGCCGCGGTAATCGTCGAGCCCGTCGCCGGCTCCACCGGCGTTCTGATCCCGCCCATGGGATATCTGAAACGCCTGCGCGAGATCACCAAAAAGCACGGCATATTGCTGATCTTTGATGAGGTCATCACCGGCTTCGGGCGCCTCGGCACCCCCTTTGGCGCCGACTATTTCGGCGTCACCCCCGATATCATGGTCACGGCCAAGGGCCTGACCAATGGCGTCATCCCGATGGGCGCCGTGCTGGTCTCCTCGGAGATTCACGATGCCTTCATGCAGGGACCCGAGCACATGATCGAGTTCTTCCACGGCTACACCTATTCGGGCAATCCGGTGGCCTCGGCTGCGGGTCTGGCAACGCTGGAAACCTATAAGGAAGAAGGCCTGCTGACCCGCGGCGCCGAACTGGCGCCGGTCTGGCAAGATGCGCTCCACTCGCTCAAGGGCGAGCCGCACGTCATCGATATCCGCAATATCGGTCTGGTCGGCGCCATCGAGCTGGAACCCATTGCCGGGGCGCCCACCAAGCGGGCCTTCTCGGCCTTCCTCAAATGCTATGACGATGGCTTCCTGGTGCGCACCACCGGCGACATCATCGCCATGAGCCCGCCCCTTATCATTTCGGAATCCCAGATCGGCGAATTGATCGATGGCGTCCGCACAGCCCTGCGGAGCATCGACTGATGAACCTCATTGAAAACGCCGTCGCCGGCAAACGCTACGTCTCGACCGGCCGCCGCGTGCCCGTCTTCAATCCGGCCACCGGCGAAGTCTCGGCCGAACTGCCGCTCTCGACCCTGAGCGAGCTCAATGACGCTGTCGCCTCGTCCAAGGCGGCGCAGGCCGCCTGGGGTAATACCCCGCCGATGAAGCGCGCCCGCGTCATGTTCAAGTTCAAGGCGTTGCTCGATCAATATGCCGATGACCTGGCCCGCGAAATCAGCCGCGAACACGGCAAGGTGCATGACGATGCGCTCGGCGAAGTGGCGCGCGGCATCGACTGCGTCGATTTTGCCTGCGGCATTCCCCAGCTGCTCAAGGGCGAATTCTCCCGCAATGTCGGCCCCTCGATCGACAGCTATTCCGATCGCCAGCCGCTGGGCGTGGTGGCCGGCATCACCCCGTTCAATTTCCCGGCCATGGTGCCGATGTGGATGTATCCAGCCGCCATCGCCTGCGGCAATGCCTTTATCCTGAAACCCTCCGAGCGCGATCCGAGCGCCTCCATGCTGGCCTGGAACCTGTTCATGGAAGCCGGCCTGCCCGAGGGCATTCTCAACATCGTCCATGGCGACAAGGAAATGGTCGATGGCATTCTCGACCACCCCGACATCAAGGCGGTGAGCTTTGTCGGCTCGACGCCCATTGCCGAATATGTCTATCAGCGCGGGACCAAGGCGGGAAAACGCGTCCAGGCCCTGGGCGGCGCCAAGAACCATATGGTGATCCTGCCCGATGCCGATCTCGACCAGGTCGCCGATGCGCTGATGGGCGCCGGCTATGGTTCGGCGGGCGAGCGCTGCATGGCCATTTCAGTGGCCGTGCCGGTGGGCAAGGAAACCGGCGATGCGCTGGTCGCCAAGCTCAAGCTACGCGTTGAAAGCCTCAAGATCGGCCCGGCCACCGACAATGCCGAAATGGGTCCCGTGGTCACCAAGATGCACCGCGACAAGATTCTTGGGTACATCGACTCCGGCGTCGAGCAGGGCGCCGAACTCGTGGTCGATGGCCGCGGCTTCAAACTGCAGGGCTATGAAAACGGCTATTATGTCGGCGGCACGCTGTTCGACAATGTCACGGCCGATATGACCATCTACAAGGAAGAGATCTTTGGCCCCGTGCTCTCGGTGGTGCGCGCCAATGACTATGCCGAGGCGGTCAAGCTCATCAACGACCATGAATATGGCAATGGCACTGCCATCTTCACCCGCGACGGCGACGCTGCCCGCGAATTTGCCGACAAGATCGAAGTGGGCATGGTGGGCATCAATGTCCCCATCCCGGTGCCGGTGGCCTATCACTCCTTTGGCGGCTGGAAGCGAAGCCTCTTCGGTGACCATTCCATCTATGGCCCCGAAGGCGTGCACTTCTATACCCGGCTCAAGACCGTCACCACCCGCTGGCCCGCCGGCATCAAGGGCGGCGCCGAATTCAGCTTCCCGAGCGTGAAGTAAATGATAGGGGCCATCACCAGCCTCCGCCCCCTCACCCTGGCCCTCTCCCCGGAGGGGCGAGGGGACGTTGGGGACGGTTCTGGTGATCACGATGACAACAAGTGTGCTGAAGCCCTCACCTCCCCCCTCCGGGGAGAGGTCGCCGCGCAGCGGCGGGTGAGGGGGCCGCGCGCTCAGTTCGCTCAGATCGACCGGGCCCGCACCCTACGCTCGGCGATGACGGATGCCGAGAGCCGCCTCTGGTATCATCTCCGCAATCGGCGACTGGCCGGCTTCAAGTTTGTCCGCCAACTACCTGTGGCAGGCTACTACGCAGACTTCGCCTGTCGAGAAGCAATGCTGGTTGTTGAAGCAGATGGCGGGCAACATGGCGGATCAGCCCACGATGTGATCCGCGATAGCAGGCTGGAAGACGCCGGCTTCACCGTGCTGCGCTTTTGGAACAATGACATTCTTGGCAACACTGAGAGTGTCTTAAGTCTCATCCTCCACACCCTTCAGAGCAAAGAGTAAGCCCATGTCCTCTCCCGGCGAAAACCTGCGAATCAATGGTGATCGGCTCTGGGATAGCTTGATGGAGATGGCCAGGATCGGCCCGGGCATCGCCGGCGGCAATAACCGCCAGACCCTGACCGATGCCGATGCCGAAGGCCGCGCCCTGTTCAAATCGTGGTGCGATGCGGCGGGCTGCACCATGGGCGTCGACAAGATCGGCAACATGTTCGCCACCCGCCCCGGCACCGACCCCGATGCCCTGCCGGTCTATGTCGGCAGCCATCTGGACACGCAGCCCACGGGCGGCAAATACGACGGCGTTCTGGGCGTGCTGTCCGGGCTGGAGGTCATTCGCACCCTGAACGATCTGGACATCAAGACGAAACATCCCATCGTCGCGACCAACTGGACCAACGAAGAAGGCACGCGGTTTGCGCCCGCAATGCTCGCCTCCGGTGTCTTTGCGGGCGTCCACACGCAGGACTGGGCCGAAGACAAGACCGACGCCGAAGGCAAACGCTTCGGCGACGAATTGGACCGCATCGGCTGGCGCGGCGAGGAGGAAGTGGGCGCCCGCAAGATGCACGCCTATTTCGAGTATCACATCGAGCAAGGCCCGATTCTCGAGGCCGAGGACAAGCAGATCGGCGTCGTCACCCACGGCCAGGGCCTGTGGTGGCTCGAATTTACCCTGATCGGCAAGGAAGCCCATACCGGCTCCACCCCCATGGCCATGCGCGTCAATGCAGGGCTGGCCATGGCGCGGATTCTCGAAATGGTCCAGGCGGTCGCCATGGCGCACCAGCCCGGCGCCGTCG
>CAXBKI010000011.1:0-15611 GCA_963975955.1 uncultured Devosia sp. | reverse complement strand
CATGTCCGCGAACGGATAGTCGGTGCCAAACATCACCCGATCCACACTGATATATCTCAGCAGCAGATGAAGCAGTTCATCCTGGAAGAAGGCGCTGGTCGTGTACCAGAAATTGTCACTGAAATATTGTCCGATAGGCTTATTCAGGGACCCTTCGGTCGATTCACTCATATCGCCGACGATACGCTCGTAGTAGAATGGAAGTCCTTCTCCCATGTGGCCGAGGATCATCTGCAGCTTGGGAAATCTGTCGAACGTCCCGGTGAAGATCAGTCGCAGGCATTGCGTGAGAGCTTCCTGGTGCCATCCATATCCCGAACCGCTGAAAATGTAGTTCTGGAACGTTTGGTCGTCGCCTGGCCGTGTCGTACGGTAGTAAATATCGTACACTGCTTCAGGTGGGTAACCCGGATGCAGGTATATGGGCACACCAAGTGCCTCGGCACGTGCCAGGAGGGGATCAAAGTCGGGATGATCGAGGAATTTTTCTCCGATGAAGCCATTGGTCATGGCTCCCACAAAGCCATCTTCCCGAACGGCGCGTTCAAGTTCGTCCGCTGATGCCTCGGGATCCTGCAGAGGCAGTGTCGCATAGGCCTGGTAGCGGCCCGGATAGGTGGACATCGGGCCATCTGCAATCATCTTGTTGAGACGATAGGCAAAGTCGATGCCTTCTTGGCCGGGGACATTCTGCACGCCCGGCGTATGTGCGGAGAGGATTTGAACATTGATCCCCGCTTCATCCATTGCGCCGATGCGGCCAGGGCCCAGGTCGGCAAGGCCAGTTCCCTTGAGGTACTCTGCGTGCTCATCGTTGATCGAATTGAGGTTGATGAGCTCTTCGGTGGTATAGGTCTCTTCCGTGGCGATAAATGGCAGGTCCTGGTCGCGTAACGCGATGACCGACGGCTCTGCTGCGGTGGCCCGGGCGATAATGGCCGGCGAGGATAATCCGGCACCAACACCAAGCGCAGCCGCGCCGCTCAAAAAGCTGCGACGTCCTATCGCCAGGCTGTTCTGGGGTTTCTCGATCGGTTTCATGTCCGTCCTGCTCCGATGCTGTGTTGCGTAGAGTGTGCCGGAGCATCACCCTTTCGCCATTGACGCCGCGTCGAACATCGACGGCGGCATCTCTCTTTGAGCGCCCATGATTGCGTGAAGGTTGTGGGCCGATGCCAATCTGCAAAGAAAGTTGGCCAGCTGCGCGTGCTGGTGTTGGGCCGGGGGCTGGAAGAACAATAAGGCGGCAGCTGTCCTAGTTGGCCAGGGGAAGCCTGATCTCGAACAAGGCGCCGCCGCCGGGAGCATCGCCGACCTTCATGTGGCCCTTGTGCCGCTCGACGATGTCTCGGACCATGGACAGGCCCAGCCCGGTGCCGTGATCGAGCGGTACGACGCGGTTGAACGGCTCGAATATGGCTTGGCGATGCTCCTCGGCAATGCCGGGGCCACTATCGGCTACGCGCACCGAGCCATCTCGCCCTACCGCAACGTGGATCACGACATTCTGGCCGCCGTGAATAACGGCGTTCTGGATCAGATTGACCATTGCGCGCGACAATGAGGACGGGTCGCCGACAACGTCCACCCCATCCACCTCGGCATCAAAGGAGATTTCACCCGTCGCGGCAATGACGAGCGGCGCCATGTCGGCAGTGACCTGCGCCGCCAGGTCGACGAGGTTCAGGGTCCGGAGCACCGTCATGTCTGCGTCCAGCCTTTCCACGTCGAGCAATTGGTTGGCCAGATTGGCAAGACGGGCGACATCGAGCATCAGCCGGCTGCGCTCTTCGTCGTTGGCCAGAGCCTCAATGCGCGTTTGCAGGATCGCGACCGGCGTACGCAGTTCGTGGGCCGCATCGGCCAGAAAATGTTGCCTACGCTCAATGCCATCATCGAGACGCTGCAGGGCGGAATTGACGGCCCGAACCAGTGGATGCAACTCATGGGGAACGTGTTCGGAAGATAGGCGGACCCCGCGCATGTCGACGTCGATCTTGTCCGCCTCTGCTGCCACCTCGTCGACGCCGCGCAGTTGACGCGTAACGATCGGTGGGATGGCGATTAAGGAAACCACGGTCAGAAGGACCAGCAGCCCGGCAAAGAAAGGATTGCCAAAGACCGCATCGAAGCCGATTTCGGGCCCGCCACCGGTGATGATCCAGAGCCGACCTGTCTCTGTATGAACTCGCCTCACTATGGCGACCGTCTCATCGCCGCTCTCGCCAGCGACATTGGCGGAGGTGATCTGCGCCAGTGCAGACGGCACCGGCACTATGAGGCCGGGGACATCGCCCATCTGCACGGATCTGCCTTCGGCGTCCACAGCGTAGAACCACAAGCCGGGATAATCGTCGATCTCCTTCAGCAGATCGTCGCCGGCAACGAACTCCAGGCTGCCGGTCTCAGTGCGATGGATCGATCCGGCGATGTTGTCGACGATGTCGTCTTCGAACCGCTGATCCTCGCTCAGGAACTGATAGATCGGCACAGCGGCAACGCCGGTGAATGCCATAAGAACCAGCGCCTGCATCACGACCATGTGTGCCGTCAGCCTGCTACGCAGGGAGCGGGAGTTCCATGGCCTCATGGCGCCGCTCTCAATAGATAGCCGATGCCGCGGATGGCGTGAATCTCGACACCTGCGCCGCTCAGCTTGCCTCGCACGCGCGAGATATGCGAATCCAGCGCATTGGACGCGATGTCGTCGTCAAAGCCGTATACGGCTTCCTCAAGAGCGCTGCGCGACACGGTGCGTCCGGCGCGCCGCACCAGTATTTCCAGCGCCAGCAATTCCGGCGGGTCAGGCTCAGAGGGACACCCTCCACGTCCGCCTGCCGTTCGGTAAGGTTGAATTGCAGGCGACCGATATTGACAGCGCTGGGTCCGATCTGAGCAGGACGACGCATGACGGCGCGCAGGCGCGCCATCAGTTCGTCAGTTGAGAACGGCTTGGCAAGATAGTCGTCGGCGCCATGATCGAGCCCGGCGATACGATGGTCCGCAGAGCCCAGTGCCGAAAGCACGATGACGGGCAGCCCCGGTTGCTCGCGACGCAGCAGCGGGATCAGTGACAAACCATCGCCGTCAGGCAGTTTGCGATCCAGCAGCACGGCATCATAGACACCACTGCGACAGGCCTCCGCGGCGATCTCCAGATTTGGCGCAAAATCCACGACGACGTCATGACGACTCAGCGCGGCCGCCAGAGCCGCAGCCATGTCTTTCTCGTCTTCAACCAACAGAATGCGCAACTAAGTCTCCTGCTCGACGCCGTCCATACTAGCACAACAAGCATTGCGTCAGGATTGCGCCGCATGGGCGCGTTGGTTCATCCGGTGTGTGCGCCACGCCGAGCGCAAGCCCGGTCTCGATCGGACACGGGTTTCGCCGACCGCGACCGGCAAGCCCAAGCTCGTCAAGCACAACCTTCACGCAATCCCTGTCATTTATTCAACAGGCGTCCACGCCGTCGACAGACTGGGTCAACGGCGAAACTTTGGTGCTGACATCGCCGACCGGTCTTCCTTCGAAAGATGAAAACATGCACGACCTGGTAGACATGATCCTGCCCATAGCGGCATCGCCCTGGATCTATGGCGTTGTGATCCTGTTGGTGATCATCGATGGTGTTTTTCCGCTGTTCCCAAGCGAAGCAACCGTGGTGGGACTGGCGGCACTGGCATCATCAACAGACGGTCCGAACGTAGTGTTGCTTCTGCTTGCGGCAACGGTCGGTGCGGTTGTCGGGGACAATACTGCGTTCGTCCTTGGCAGGAGACTGAGGCGCCGTAGCGCCAATTTGCTTGGCTTCAGAGCTGTGGCACCATTGTTGGAGTGGACCAGCCATGGTCTTGAGCGGCGACCCAGCTCCTTTGTCCTGGTCGCCCGCTTCATCCCGATGGCCAGACTTGCCGTGAACATCACCGCCGGCATGGAGGAGTTCCCCTACTCTCGCTTCCTGCCTCTATGCGTGATGGCTAGTGCTGCCTGGGCGACATATAATGTTGCAATCGGGATTTCTGCAGGGCGCTGGTTCGAGGACAACCCGCTCCTCGGCATGGGCATTGCCATTGCGGTGGCCATATTCCTTGGATGGGTGCTCGATATCACAATTGCTCGCTTGCTGAACCGCACCAAGACCATCGGGGGCTAGCAAGGTCCGGCGGATCTGTGACGTAACGCCTGCCAAAGCACAACAGCGGCGCCCAGAGCGCGACCATTACCGGTCGACATTGGGGCGACCACAGCGAGGCTTGAACCATAGCTTGTTGACAATCCGCCTTAGTTGGCTGCTGCATGCCAAGAAACCGTGCCGCAGTCGGGAGGAAATCGTCTGGTCAACTTGTGGTCTCGTCGCGCCAACAGAGCAATTCTTGCGACCTGTCTGGTCGGGCTGGCGGTAGTGTCGCTGTGCACGACCGTCTGGTTCCTTGCCGTGCACAATGGCACGCTGCGTGCGGAACGCGATCTGACTGATCGATTGACGACCACACAAAGGGCGGTCGAAAGCGAGATCGAGCGGTTTCGCTATCTTCCGAGTGTTGTTGGTGAGGATGGGCGGATTCGCGACCATCTGCTGGGCATTGGAACGTCCAATCAGGCCAACAGCTACCTTCAGGCGGTGCGCGACATGTCGGGTGCCGACGAAGTCTACCTGCTTGATACCGGTGGGTTGACGCTGGCGGCCAGCAATTGGGACGAACCCGGCAGCTTTGTTGGCAATAACTACAGTTTCCGGCCCTATTTCAGCGATGCCATGCGCGACGGGGCAGGGCGCTACTACGCGGTGGGCGTAACAACGGGCAAGCCGGGCTATTTTCTGGCAGCGCGCGTATCGGGTCCGGATGGACCGCTCGGCGTGGTGGTGGCGAAGGTGGACATGGCGCCAATCGAGGTAACGTGGTCCAAAGCCGGCGAATTGACCGGGATTGCCGACCAGATCGGCATTGTCTTTCTTTCGGGTCGCCAGGACTGGAAGTATCGACCCCTCGATGCGCTGACGCCTGCAGCACTGGCGACACTGGATGCTGAACGCCGCTATGATGGTATTGGCGTTCCCGCCAAGCAGCCCATTGTCGGACGCCCCCTGTTGAGCGGCGCCAGCCTGGTGCTCGATGACCCATCCGGCGCACTGTTGGCGTCAACCGTTCAGATCGAGCCCGATGGCTGGACCCTGTTCTCCGCGTTGCCGCTGGCACCAGTCTATGAGGAGGCACGCCTTGTGACCGGCATTGCCGGTCTGGCTGGATTGCTCGCTTCTGCTATTGTCCTGGTTCTGCGGCAGCGGCGCCAGTTTACCCGCATGAAGCTGGAACAGAATGCGGTGCTGGAACGTCGGGTGGGCGAACGCACCGAGGCGCTCCACCACGAGATCGAGGAACGTAAACGTACCGAGGCCCAGTTGCGGGACATGCAGGAAAACCTGATCCACGCCGCCAAACTCGCTGCGCTTGGGCGCATGTCCGCGGCCATTGTGCACGAGGTCAGCCAACCGCTGTCGGCACTGGAAAATACGCTGGCCGCTTCCGGGCTTCATGCCGATAACAAGGCCCTTCCAGAGGTGAAGCGCAATTTGGTCTCCGCGCGCGATCTGGTGCGTCGTATGCAGCGGACCGTCAAACATTTGCGGACATTTGCGTCGCGCAAGGATGCCGGTGCCCTTCAGCCCGTCGACCTGGCCGGGGTGCTGGACGCCGCCTGCGAGATCGTGTCGCCGCGCGCTCGCGAAATCGGCGTCTTGCTGGAGCGCGACAGTGTCGAGGCGCCAGCGGTGTTGGGCAATGGCCCGCGGCTCGAACAGGCCTTCATCAATCTCATTCTCAACGCCGTCGACGCTGCCGGTACGGGCGAGCAGCGGCAGGTCGGCATCGGCGCAGGGATCGACGGCGACAATGCCGTTGTGGCCATTAGCGACACGGGCCCAGGCATGCCCAAAGAGGTGCGGGATCGGCTGTTCGAGCCGTTTTTTACGACCAAGACTTCGGGCGGCGGACTAGGCCTTGGATTGTCGATCACGCGGACCATTCTGGAGGAGTTCGGCGGCAGTGTTTGCTTTGCATCCGCGCCCGGCGGCGGAACTGTCACGCGTGTTATGTTGCCTCTCCATCTTGCATCACGACAGGCAGTCGCCTCATGAGCCGCGGCCAAATTCTGTTTATCGACGATGAGCCCAGACTGTGTGAGGCCGCTGCGGAGTGGCTTGGGGTTTCAGGCTTTGCCGTCGAGACATTCCCCGAGCCGGAGCGCGCCCTGGCCCGCCTGCCCCAAGCCGATTTCGACTGCGTCGTCACCGATGTGCGAATGCCCGCTATGGATGGCCTTGCGGTTCTGGGCCAGATCACACAATTCGATGCCGAGCTGCCAGTGGTGCTGCTCACCGGGCACGGCGATGTGCCCATGGCCGTCCAGGCAATGCGGGCGGGCGCCCATGATTTCCTCGAAAAGCCCTATGACGCGGACTATTTGGTTGCCATTCTCGACCGCGCCGTCGAACAGCGTCGGCTCAAGCGTGAACTGCGCTCCCTGCGCAACGCGGTCGGCTCCGAGCCGATGCTGGAGCGACGCCTGGTAGGCATTTCTGCGCCCATTGTCGCCCTGCGCCGGCAGGTGCAACAGCTGGCCGACATTGACGTTGATGTGCTCATCACCGGGGAGACAGGGGCGGGCAAGGAAGTTGTCGCCCGCGCGCTGCACGAAACGGGAAGGCGCTCGCGCGGTAACTTCGTCGCCATCAATTGTGCCGCCATTCCCGAAGCACTGTTTGAAAGCGAGATCTTCGGCCACGAGCGCGGGGCATTTTCCGGCGCTGCGCAAACCCGCATCGGCAAATTCGAATTCGCCAATGGCGGTACGGTGTTTCTCGATGAAATCGAGTCCATGCCGCTGGCGCTGCAGGCCAAGGTGTTGCGGGCCATCCAGGAGCGCGTCGTCGAGCGGCTGGGGAGCAACCGGCAGATTGGCATTGACGTGCGCTTCATCGCCGCGACCAAAACCGACCTTGCAGTCGACAGCGCCGCCGGACGGTTCCGCGCTGATCTTTACTATCGCCTGTCCACGGTCGAGCTAACCGTGCCGCCCTTACGCGAGCGGCGAGAAGACGTGCCGCTGCTCTTCCAGCTCTTTGTAGCCGACGCAGCCCGCCGCTTCGGCATCCCGGCACCCGCGATCAACCCGCGCGACACTGATCGGCTGCAGGTACAACACTGGCCGGGCAATGTCCGCGAACTCAAGGCTATCGCCGACCGCGCTGCCCTTGGAATCGTCAAGAATGCACGGAAGGCAGGCACTGAGACGTCGTCATTGTCGGAGCGCGTAGCCCGCTTCGAGGCCGAAGTCATTGCCGAAGCCTTGCTGGAAAGTGGTGGAGTTACCACAGACGCGGCAGACCGCTTGGGGTTGCCACGCCGCACATTGAACGAAAAGATCCTGCGCTACGGCCTGCGTGAGACTGACCCCTGAAGCAGGCGAATTTCCGCTCAATCCGATCCATGCCTGGCGGATTTCCGCCAGCTATCGACGTCTCGCCATTGCTGGCTGATGGGCAAGCTTTTGAAATAGCATAGTGTTTTGTTTTTCGGGCGCATGGCATGAGGCTTGCAAACCGCTGAACTGTCGGCTGCTTGAGGATGTGGCCTGACCCATTTCAGATCTGTCATGCAAGGGAGGAAATCTGCATGTTCCACAAGCCACTCAAATCCTGGGCGGGGGTCGTCATCGGGGCGTCGCTTGCTCTGTCGGCGCCGCTCACCGCCAATGCGCAGGAATTCATCAACGTTCTGACCGGCGGCACATCGGGCGTCTACTACCCGCTCGGCGTTGCCCTGTCAGAGATCTACGCCGAAGGTATCGATGGCTCACGCACCCAGGTTCAGTCGACCAAGGCGTCGGTTGAAAACCTGAACCTGCTGCAGGCCGGTCGTGGTGAAATCGCCTTCGCACTGGGTGACTCGGTCAAGCTGGCTTGGGATGGTGATGCGGAAGCCGGTTTCACCGAGCCGCTGTCCGAGCTCCGGGCCATCGCGGCGATCTATCCGAACTACATTCAGATCGTCGCTTCGGCCGAATCTGGAATTAAGACGCTTGCCGACTTGGCGGGCAAACGTGTTTCGGTCGGCGCGCCCAAATCGGGCACTGAGCTGAATGCACGTGCGATCCTGGCAGCCGCGGGCATGAGCTACGAAGACTTCGCTCAGACCGAATATCTGCCCTATGCGGAATCGGCCGAGCTGATCAAGAACCGCCAGCTCGACGCGACGCTGCAGTCATCTGGTCTTGGCGTCGCTTTCATCAAGGATCTGGCGGCCTCGCTCGATATCAACATCGTCGAGATTCCGACCTCTGTCGTTGAGGCCGTGGGCGCACCCTATGTGCCCAGCTACATTCCTGCAGGCACCTATGGCGGCCAGGACGGTGATGTCACCACGGCGGCCATCGGCAATATGCTGGTCACCCATGCCGGTGTGAGCGATGAAACCGCCTACCAGATGACCAAGCTCCTGTTCGAAAATCTTGATGCGCTGAAGGCAGCGCACAATGCCGCTGCCGGCATCACGCCGGAAGGGGCGTTGGTTGGCCTGACCATCCCGCTGCACCCGGGCGCTGAGCGCTACTACAAGGAAGCTGGCTTGATGTAATCCTGCCGGTCAGCGGGGCATCTGGACTTCGGACCGGGCGCCCCGCTGTCTTTGTGTCTTGCTCTGGGAGGAGTTGAAATGACGCGCGCTGATACCAGCCCGACGGCCCAACAGCCGGAGGCCTCGACCTTTCACGACCCTCTGGCCAAGGGTTTCCCCGCCACTCACGAGGGTAGAGCCCTCTTCTGGCTCGCCGTGGTCTTTTCTGTTTTCCAGATCATCACTGCGCTGCATCTGGTGGCGCTGCCCAGCATTGTGGTGCGTGGATTTCACGTCGGCTTTCTGCTGGCACTGACCTTTCCGCTGATTGCTGTCAGTCGCAATTCCGGAGCGCTGGTAAAGGCCATTGCCTGGGCAATGGCGCTGGCCGGGTTTGGCGTCGCCCTCTACCAATTCGTCGAATATGTGCCGCTGATAACCCGCGCTGGCGATCCCACCACGCTTGATCTGGTGGTTGGTGTGGTTGCCCTGCTGACCCTGTTTTCCGCAGCCTGGCTTATCATGGGACCCGCCCTGCCCATCATTTGCGGGCTCTTTCTGGCCTACTGCCTGTTTGGCCAATATCTGCCCTCCCCACTGAACCATCGCGGCTATGATTTCGAACAGGTCATCGACCACATGGCCTATGGCACCGAGGGCATTTACGGCATCCCGACGCTGGTATCCTCGACCTATATCTTCCTGTTCATCCTGTTCGGGTCGTTCCTCGAACGCGCGGGCATGATCAAGCTGTTTACCGATGTGTCTCTCGGGCTGGTCGGGCATACCCAGGGTGGCGCCGCCAAGGTCGCAGTGATCTCATCGGGCCTGATGGGGACCATTTCCGGTTCGGGCGTCGCCAATGTGGTCACCACCGGCCAGTTCACCATTCCGCTGATGAAGCGCTTTGGCTATCGCGCCGCCTTTGCCGGCGGCGTCGAGGCGACGTCATCCATGGGCGCGCAACTCATGCCGCCCGTGATGGGCGCGGTGGCCTTCATCATGGCCGAGACGCTGGGCGTCGAATATATCGAAGTCGTCCGCGCCGCCATCATCCCGGCAATGCTCTATTTCATATCGGCTTTCTGGATGGTTCACCTCGAAGCGGGCCGCCGCTCGCTGTTCGGCCTGCCGCGAAGCGAGCTTCCATCGCCCCTCGCGGCCATCAGGGCGCAATGGTATCTGCTGCTGCCGCTGATCGCGCTGATCTTCCTGTTGTTTTCGGGCTATACGCCGCTCTATGCCGGCACGATCGGACTGGCACTGACCGTGCTGCTCATCCTGGGCGGTTCGCTGGCGCTGCGCCTGCCGGGCAAGGTCATCCGGCTGATCTTCTGGATCGGGCTTGGCCTGGTCGCGGCGGCGCTGCTGCGCTTTGGCATCTATGTCATTGTTGCCGCTGTTCTTGGCCTTATCGCAGCAAACCTGTTTTCCAAGGGCGGCCGCGAGACCCTGGCAATCTGCCGCGATTCACTGGCCGAAGGTGCCCGCACTGCGCTTCCGGTCGGTATTGCCTGCGCCATTGTCGGCATCATCGTTGGCACCATGACCCTCACGGGCATGGCCAATACATTTGGCCAGTTTATCGTCCATGTCGGGGAGTCCAATCTGTTCCTGTCGCTGGTGTTGACCATGGTGACCTGCCTGTTGCTGGGTATGGGCATTCCCACCGTTCCCAACTACATCATCACCGCCACCATAGCCGGACCTGCTCTGCTCCAACTTGGCGTGCCGTTGATCGTCAGCCACATGTTCGTCTTCTATTTTGGAATTCTGGCCGACCTGACGCCGCCTGTGGCGCTGGCCTGCTTTGCGGCAGCGCCCATCGCCAAGGAGAATGGTCTCAAGATTTCGCTCGAGGCGATCAAGATTGCAGCTGCGGGTTTTGTCATTCCCTATATGGCGGTCTTCACCCCTGCACTCATGCTGCAGGATGGTGGCGAGCTTGCTGCCGCGATCGGGTTTTGGCCAGCGGTTGTCTACATCGTGTTCAAGGCACTGTTGGCCATCGGCCTGTGGGGCGTTGCCGTGGTCGGCTTCCTGCACCGGCGAATGGGGTGGCCCGAGCGTTTGCTGGCCATGGCCGCGGCCTTCCTGCTGGTGGCGGCTTTGCCGCTGACCGACGGGCTGGGTCTTGCCTTGGTTGCCGTGTTCATTGCCTGGCAAGTCTGGTCGTCGCGGCGCGATGGACCGGCCTCGGTCGCCTCCAATGGCTGAGGCGCTGTGCATCCTGACGGCCGGCAAGGTTCTTACGCTGGCCGTCGGTGCATTCTCACTCTCCTGGACGCACACAGTTGAGCGCACCGAGTGGCTGGAACATTGGCGCGTTCAACCCAATGGCCTCCAGGTCACCGAAGCCATTCTCCAGGGATCGGGCGCAGGCATGGAGCCTCCCCCTGATGCCGTCCGGCTGGATGATGGCTGGCACTACCGACCAGATGTTGCGCCAGTGAAAGAAGTCGTTCTGGCCTCATCGGGCGCCGGCAATTCCGTCTGGACCCTGTGCGGCGGGGGCGACTGTTTCAGTCTGGGTGCCCAGTCCGGTCAACCCGTCAGGCTATGGTCGGCAGCAAATCCGGGCGTCTGCGCGGCAGATCCGGAGCGGTAGGCATAGGACATCGAAAGCTGCATATCCCATTCGATAGGGCAGCGCCGGAAACCTGAGAGGTTTCCGGCGCTTGTTTCTAGTCGTCATTGGTGGCGTTGAGCTGATCTGGTGACCGACCTTCCGTAACCGGGGCCGGTGGATCAAGCGCGGCATCGACTGCCCCAGCCATGGCGTCCACATCCACCCGAGAACTACCGGCATCGGCCTGTCGTTTCAATTCCGCCGCTATGGCAGTCGCGATGATCTGGCGCCGCGCGTCGAACTGATTATCCATTGCCATCGATAGAGATCCCCTGGTCATCCACGCGCACCTCGACGCCCGGACGGGCCTGCTGCTGCTGATAACTGTAGATGCCAAAGCCAACCACCGCGATCAGCAAGATGGCAATCACGGCATATAGTCCATTGCGGGTCATCGAAAACTCCTGACGCTTGTTCGAGCCAGAACAACGCAACAGCGGTAAAATGGTTCGCTTCCGGGTCAGTCCTGCGCGGCGATCGTGCGCAATGCCATGACAAAGGCGGTCACGCCAATGGCTGCTCGTCCGGAATTGTCGATGATGATGGGATTGATGCCACTGGGCACCGGCGCGCTTTCGCGGGCCAGTCGCGCCGTGATCTGCTCGCGGCTTTCCCGCCCCTGCCGGGTCAGCCGCTCGGCCCGCCGGGAAATCTCCGCGGTGATCAGCACGACCGCGCAGGCGGGAAATTTCAGACATGCCGGGCCAATCACGTGACGCGAGACATTGGCCACCACCACCTTGCCCAGCGCCAGATCGGTCTGCACGCTGATCGGCAGTCCATAGCGGCGATTATGGGCGTCCCAGCACAGGCAAAACCGCCCCATTGCTTCAGCCTGGGCAAAGTCCTCGGGCGCCAGGCTGCGGTGATCGTCGGCCTCTCCCTCGCTTGTCCGAGCCACCACCCGCTGCACAAAGGTAAAGCGGTCGTCATTGCCCAGAGCCTGCCTGGCGCCGGCTATCATGGTATCCTTGCCAACCCCCGAGGGGCCCACGACCAGCACCAGTGTACCGAGCGGCCGTACAATCCCCTAGCTTACCCTCTTGCCCTGACGCCAGACGCCGCGAACCATGGGCAGGCCGTCAATGACCTGCACCCGGACCAGATCGGCCCGTTTGCCGATGGCAATCTCGCCGCGATCGGTCAGCCCGGCGGCATGAGCAGGATTGCGCGTGACCGTCGCCAGGGCCGCGGGCAGGGCAAAGCCATCCACGCGGTGCGGCAGGATGAACGCGGCCTGCAACAGCGCATAGGGCACATAGTCCGAACTCAGGATATCCAATAGTCCCGCCCGGACCAGATCGGTCGCCGAAATATTGCCCGAATGCGACTTGCCGCGCACGATATTGGGCGCGCCCATCAAAATGGCCAACCCGCCATCATGGGCGGCGGCGGCGGCCTCCAACGTGGTGGGAAATTCGGCAATCGCCACACCGTCTTCAATGCCCTCTTCGACATGGGCGAGCGTGGCATCGTCATGGCTGGCCATGGCCAGGCCGAGTTCACGCGCCCGCGCCACCAGGAGCCGCCGGTTGGGTCCGGCATACCGCTCGTGCTGGGCCAGTGCCGCGGCCAGATAGCGTTCGGTCTCTTCGGGCGTCACGCCCAGCTGCTTGGCATAGAACAGCTTGTAGGCATCCAGCGATGTGAACTGACGCTGCCCAGGGGTGTGGTCCATCAGCGAAATCAGGCGCGTCGTGGGGTCGGTGCACAGGCCATCGAAATGTTCGACCACGTCGGCGCTGGGCAGTTCGCAGCGCAAATGGATCAGGTGGTCCGCCCGCAGCCAGCCAGCATCGCGGGCCGTGCGGACGGCCTGCACCATGGCCTGGGCATGGCCGAACATGTCGGGCAGGTCCAGGTCGGAACCGATGCGGACGGCATCAAACACGGTGGTGATGCCCGAGCCGGCAATCTGTACGTCGTGCGCGTGCAACGCCGCCATGGGATCCCAGAACACGCCGGGACGCGGACGGTAGTGGTTTTCGAGATGATCGGTATGCAGTTCCACCAGACCGGGGATGAGATAATCGCTATCCATGTCCTCGCCAATGGCCGACGGACCACTGGCGAGGGCGGCAATTGCGCCGCCGCCTAGGCTCAGACTGCCCTCGATCACGCTGTCGGCCAGCACGATGCGCGCATTGCGGAACGTGCTTTCTTCCATCACGAATTGCCCAGCTTGAAATCGGCAATCCGGCGGAACGGCTGGCCGGCATCGGGCTCGTGGTAGAGCGACAGCCGATCGAGCACCATGGGCTCGTCGAGCACCGGCGCAAACCAGGTCGCTGCCGCGCGGGAAATCTCGCCGGCATCGGCTTCGGAAAGCCGGTCACTCAACGTCATGTGGAAACGAAACTGGTCGAACACATAGGGGTAGCCATAGCCATCGAGCAGTTCGATCTGCCGGGGCGTCAGGTTGCGGCTGGCGCGCGCGGCGCGATCCTTGGCGGACATCGGTGCGCGGAAAATATCGAAACGCTCGACCACATGGGCCGCAAAATCCTGCAGCGCATCATTGTCGTCGACCAGCAGCGCCACAAAGCCATCCAGCGTTGCCAGTCTGGGCTTGCCCAGAACCAACGGGTCGTGCTCGCCGGCAAAGGCGGTCAGCGCCGCCCGCAGATCGGCTTCGCCGGCACCTTCGACAAGCGCCATGGGGGGCTTGAGCGTGGCATGAAAGCCGTAGCGATTGGCCGATTGCGTCACGTTGAGCAGGCGGTCGCGGTCGATGCCGGCAACCGGCCCATCAAACATTTCCCCGTCACTGGAATCGCGGCCCAGCCAGGTGGATGACCTCTCCCACAAATCGCTTGTTGCGGACGGCGCATAATATATCGCGAATCGTTCTGTCATCGGAACTCCTTGACCAGCCGCTAGCCATAGTATGTGTCGAGCGTTTGACAGGGGCCATGTTCTTGTTGCTGGCTACAACTGCTCACCTCGAATCGCAAGCCGAGAGAACCAATGAACACTACCCTGCTTGAGCAGATGTTCCGAACTGCCGTGGCCCAGGCCCAACCCGCCCTGGCCGTGGCCAAGAACCTGCCGGAACGTCCCAGGGGGCGCACCGTGGTTATCGGTGCCGGCAAGGCGTCGGCGCAGATGGCCCATGCCTTCGAGCAGGAGTGGGACGGTCCGATCAGCGGATTGGTGGTGACCCGCTACGGCTATGGACAGGCCTGCGAGCGCATCGAGATCGTCGAGGCGGCCCATCCGGTACCCGACGAAGCCGGTTTTCTGGCGGCCCGCCGGATAATGGAGACAGTGTCCGGTCTGGGCCCCGATGACCTGGTGGTGGCTTTGATTTCCGGCGGCGGATCGTCCCTGCTGCCTGCTCCGGCGCCCGGCCTCACGCTGGACGACGAACAGGCAATCAACCGGTCCCTGCTGGCGTCTGGCGCGCCCATTTCGGTGATGAACCTGATCCGGAACCAGTTTTCGGCCATCAAGGGCGGCCGGCTGGCCGCCCGCTGCGCGCCCGCGCGGGTTGCTACGCTGGTGGTATCCGACGTGCCTGGCGATGATCCGGCCGTCGTCGCTTCGGGTCCCACCATCCCGCTGGCCGGGACCCGCGCGCTGGCCCGCAAATATGTCACGCTCTACCGCATTGATCTGCCCCCGCACGCCCAGGCTTTGCTGGCTGGCGACGACAATCAGGCGCCGCTGGCCGGCGATCCGCTGTTTGCGCGCAATAGCGTGCGCACCATCGCTTCGGCAGCGCTCTCGCTCGAGGCCGCCGCCGCGCAGGCACGCGGACACGGGATCGAGGCGGCGATCCTGTCGGACTCCATTGAGGGCGAGTCGCGCGACGTCGCCCAGGTGCATGCCGCCATCGCCAAGGAGATCGCTGCCCGCAACCGCCCCTTTCCCAAGCCCGTGGTACTGCTCTCCGGCGGGGAAACCACCGTTACGCTGCGCGGCAAGGGACGCGGCGGGCGCAATGCAGAATTCCTGCTCGCCCTGGCCATTGCCATTGATGGTGCCCAGGGCATCACGGCAATGGCCGCCGATACCGACGGCATTGACGGGTCTGAGGATAATGCCGGCGCCTTTGTCGACGGGACGACGGCGACGCGGTTGCGCCATGCCGGCATTGATCCGCTGGCGGCGCTGGCCAATAATGATGCCTATTCTGCATTCGGGGCGATTGGCGACCTGCTGGTCACCGGCCCCACGGGCACCAATGTCAACGACTTCCGCGCCATTCTGGTGCAGTAGCAAAAAATCATACAAATCCCCTTGGCAGAGCGGGGGGCGCTCTGTTCTATACGCCCGAGTTTTCCGGAGGAGCCAGAGCATGGCCAAACGCAGGATCGCCGTTATCGGCGTGGGCAAGATCGCGCAGGACCAGCACCTGCCAGTGA
>CAXBKI010000010.1:0-16111 GCA_963975955.1 uncultured Devosia sp. | reverse complement strand
ACGAAGGCTGCAGTGTTGGCGGCCTTGACGATGTGGCTGACAAGGAAGCGATGCGTGGCGGCGGAGCCAACAACGAAGGCGCCGCCATGGAAGTAAAGCAGCACGGCCTCGCTGCTGGAATTCTCCGGACGGACCCACCAACCGGGCACACCGCCTACGGTTGCCGCTTCATAGGTTACACTGTCTGCGCTAGGCACCTGGCTCATGATCCCGTCGAAGGGAGCGCGCGCCTCAGGAGCCGTGAGCAGGCCTTTGCCAGGCAGCAGCATTGGCCGCATCGCCGCGAGAACGGCGTGGTCTTCAGCATACTCGGCATGTGTGATGATTGTCATTTCATTATCCTTTGTGGGTGTTGGCTTCAGGCCCGCGTAGGCAAAAACGCGCCATGAAAGCGCGCGGCGTTGGCCCGCTTTATTTCAAGAACGGGTTGATCGCCGCCAGCGTGTCGTCAAAGCGCCCCTCTGCCTCGGCATTACGCATGAAGTCGACGCCTTCAACGAGGATTTCGGCCGGCGTTGGCTTCTGCTGAAAGAGTGCAATGACCTGGTCGGCGAAGGTATCGAGTGGCATGAAGCGCTCGTTGGACTTCTGGCCGGGGGTCAGGTCCGTCTGCACGGCAGGCGGCACCAGTTCGATGACTTCGACCCTGCCCTTGAGCACCGCTCGCAGCGACACCGTGTAGCTGTGGATGGCGGCCTTGATTGCGGAATAGGTTGGGGCGATCACCAGTGGCACGAAGGCCAGTCCGGAGGTGACATTGACGATGGCAGCGTTCGGCTGAGCGGTCAGATGCTCGATCAAGGCGTTGGTGACCCGGATTGGTCCGAGCAAGTTGTTGGTCACAGAGGCTTCCGCATCACTGAGATCGCGCGCTCTATCGAGCCCCATCTCCATCCGCATGATGCCAGCGCTATTGATCAGCACGTTGAAATTGGGAAAATCCGTCACAAGCGTCTCGGCAAAGGCTGCGATGCTGGCAGGATCGTCCTGATCAAGTGTCAGTGCGTGCATGTTGGGCCGTCCGCCGATTGCCGTCTGCAAAACGTCCATCCGTCGGCCAGCGATGATCACCGTGTTGCCGAGGTCGTGAAACCGGTGGGCGAGTGCTTCCCCAATGCCGGTGCCGCCGCCGGTGATGAGGATGGTATTTCCTGTGGTCTGCATGGAGCTTGTCCTTTCAAGAGCTTGTGGCCGAACCCCGACGCGATGTCGGGGTGGTTGTGTGAGTGCCCTTTGAAAGTAGTTGTCCACGATCCATGCCAATAGCCGCTCAATCTAGACGCGGCGTCTCGCCAGTGGATCGATGGGATTGGCCGAAAGGCATCGCCTCATGCGGGGAGGTCGCATCTTGCAGGACCAAATTCTGGGGGGCGTGGATGCGCACCGCTGCTGGTGCCAACCGCAGGATCCAGCCTGGGTTAAGTGGTCATCGCTGTTCGAAGCCTGACGAGGGAGGAGGGCATGTTGGCTATCTCGCCGGGCTATGACCCAGGCGATCCTGGAAGGCCTGACGTTGCGGCAGGACCCCACTCGCACTTGCCATTGAAGAGGCAATACGCCGTCCTTCATCTCAGTGGTGCTCAGACTTTTGTGGCTTTGGCGGCCGACATACGCCGCCAATTCATCAGGCGTCCTTTTGCAAAGGACTGCTTCAAAATGCTCAAGAAAGGCTGACACCCGCGCGCTCAACAGTCGGCGCGACGGATAAAAGAGTCCATAGGGCAATATCGGCGGCATCGAGATCGTCCCAGTGCACGAGCCGGCCGACGGCCATGTCATGGATAGCCAGTGATATTGCAGGCCGCGCGGCGCCAATGCCGGCGAGAACCGCATCGCGAACCACTATCATTGACGAGAGTTTTAGGACGGGCCCAACAGTTGTGAGTTCGCCGCCATCATTGGCCTTGATCTTCCACTCCTTGCCCATCATTGGTGCCGCGCATAACCGCTGGCACCGGGCGATAGTCAGTGGGAAGAACTGAGCTCGGACTGGCCACCACCCCCAGCCGATCATGCAGGAAGGCTCTGCCCACAAGGGTTTCATTGGCTTGGGGATTGACCCGGACAACTAGGTCGTGGGCCCCTTCGATCATGTCGACTTCTCGGTCGTCCGTCGTCACCTCAAGGTGCACGTCGGGATAGGTCATCGCGAATTCCGCTGCCAACTTACCCATTGCCGCTTGTGAGAATAGAAGCGGCGCGCTGATCCGCAATCGCCCGCAAGGACTGCCGCCTCCAGAGGCGTTCGACGTGGCGGCTTCGTCGAGCTCGATGACCAAATGGCCGCTACGCTCATGGATCGCCCGCCTTTCCTCGGCAAGCTTGAGCTCGCGCCTCCACGTTCGAAGAGCTGCAGCGCGAGGCCGGCTTCCAACTCGCTCACGCGGCGGGACAGGGTCGCCTTCGCTCGTCCTGCGGCGCGGGCCGCTTTACCGAAGCCGCCATGGCGGGCCACAGCGAGCTTAGCCGAGGGGCATGCCCATGAGCTTTGCAAACGGCACAGGATTGGCGTATTCGCGGACATGCGAAATACGCTCATCTTGCATCGACATTTTAAAGACGTAGACATTGCGGTAGCTGGCCTCGGTGTCTCGCTGGATCAGATCGCCCTTGGCTTCAACAAATGCAGTCTTGCCGTCGTCGGACACGTAGGTCCTGCGTTCAGTAAGCTTCACCTGGCTGAAGTTGCTAAAGATGGTGGCGATGTAGCCAAGCGCCTGCTCCCGGCCCTCAAATGTAAACCATGGGGCAGGATCCCCCGTGTTCGACAACGGAATATCGATTGTGGGAGCATCCCCAAGCAGGCTTGAAAACGTCTCCAGATCCTGCGCCTCAAGCGCATTGAGGTATGCGTCAGATAAAGCCTTGATGGTCATTTCGCGGTCCTTTTTTGGAATGATGGTTCAGGCTCAGCCTTGCGGTGCCTGTCTTACCTTGATTGCAGGTTGAGATTAGTGGCCCGGGATTGCGCCTGATAGACCAGCATTTGAGACGCATCGTCTTGCCAGCGATACGAGGTAAGCCTCAGCATCCGAACCGACACGGCTGCCACGGCGCCAGTGACCATCTGCTGATCACCGGCGCGACCGCAACGACGGCCCGCTTCATACCTGTCGCTTGGCCGCGGCATGGTGCTCAGCCTCGCCAACGCGGTTTGTACTCGACTTTTGCCTGCAATGCCGCGGAAGGGGACGCGCGAGCTGTTGCTGCATTTGTCGCAGTGGCCGGCGCAAAGGCCGTTCCGCTCATGCCCGATACTGGCGAGGCATCATTGAAGGCCTGCCACGCCCCGGATCCAGCGGTTGACGGAGCCGCGCGGGCGCGCGCCTCAAGATATCTCCTGAAGCCCATGTCGACGGGGTGTTCGCCCAAGCAGGTATCGACGATCACACCTATAGTGTCTCGTCGCCCGGTCATTTCTTGGATTCGCTAATATGCTGCGGTATTCAATGATCGGCAAAAAGTCACGCAGCCTGCCGATCAACTGCATGTGTCAGCGCTGAAGGTGGCAGCAAAATCACTATTTGCAACCTGTCGGAGCGCCGCCAGAAATGCATCCCGACTATTGGCGGGAATGCTCGCGAGCAGGGCATTCTCGATGTCAATTACCGCCACCGTAGCTGCAGCGAGCACTTTTTCTCCCTTGTCAGTAAGGCGCAGGAGCTTGGCTCTTCGGTCACTTGGATCCGGCGTCCTGACCACCAGCCCTGACTTTTCGAGTTCGTCCAGCAGCCCAACAAGGACACTTTTGTCGAATGCGCCCATTCGGGCTATCTCCAGTTGGGACGCCATTGGCTGCTCCGCAATCGCGGTGAGTACCACATAGCCACGCAAGGACAGCTGGTGCTTGCGCACAACTCTCTCTTCTATGCTTCCCAGACCTCGTGCCAGCCGCACCGCGCACCAGTGCAGGTCCTCCCCTAGGGCACGTAGCTTACTCGGCGTCGCATTCTGTGGCGCTGATTTTGATGCAGGCATGGCAATCTCCTCGGGCCACACCTAACCCCTGAAAACTCCATGTTCAAGATAATTCGACCTTGACATAGTTTGTCATGCAAACTATTTGATATGCATACCAACCGAAGGGCAGTCCGATGACTCAAGAAATGCTCACTCCAGAGAATACAACCGTGATCCTGATCGACTATGCGGTGGGGTTTGCGAACCTACTGCGATCCCACGACCTTTCCACCCACCTGAACAATGCGGTTGCCTTGGCAAAACTTGCGATCAACTGGAATACAGGGCTTGTGGTGACCAACGGCGTTCCCTCCAAGCCTACCGGTGCGCTCTATCCGGAGCTTGCCGCCGTGATCGGCGGTCATCCTGTGATTGAGAGGCCCGCCCACTACAATTCCTTCCTGGACCCAAATTTCAGGGCTGCCGTCGAGGCAACCGGGCGCAAGAAATTGGTTATCGGTGGTGTTTCGACCGAAGGCTGCGTGCTTCAAACAGTCCTTGGTGCCTTGCGCGAGGGATATGAGGTCTACGTTGTGGTTGATGCCTCGGCCAGTCTGTCACGTGAGACTCACGAAGCGGCAGTGCAGCGCATGATCCAGGCAGGAGCCGTGCCCGTGACCTGGTTCTCCGTCAGCGGCGAATTCCTGGTTGATCAGACCGCACCCCAGAGCGCGATCCATCAGAAGCTGATGGCCGAACATGTTCCGGAGATGAGAATGGGCGTGCTGCATTACAAGTCCGCGCAAGCACAAGCCGTCGCAGCCTAGCAAGATCAACCTTCCTGTTTCGATCTACTCGCCAGCTGTCGCGACATGACGAAAACGGAAATCTGCTGCCGGAGCGATAGCCCCGGCACAACCATCAACGATTTGCTTGATACAGTAAGGAGCCGAAATGATTCCGGCCAAACACCAGCAAGTATTATTCCTCTTCAATATGACTTTGATGATGAGCCTCACTCTCTCCGCTGTCTTCTTTGTTCTTGAGGGAAAGCCAGCATCAATGGAACTGGGGCAGGCTGCAGCCACATGGTTCCAGCGCTTTCTCAAGGTCTATGTCGCGGTGGTGCCCGCCGTTGTCGTCATCTCGCCTTTGGCCAAGAAGCTCACCATGGCTTTGATCATCAAGCCGAGCGGGGCGTAACAACGCGGCCGCCGCCAGATTCTGGCGGTCCCAGGCAGATATGGTGCATGTCTCCCGCGCCAGGATCAAACTGCAAAACTGGGTCTGCCGTCAGTCAAACCCCGGTACAGCCCCTCCGAGCCGACATGGTGGCTTTCCATCCAGAAGGGTCGACGGCTTCGGGTTCGCCGGACAAGCCGCCTGATTGCAGCAGCATCATGGGCATGGGAAGATCGCTTGCCGCGGGCTAGCCCATTTTGTGATGTGGGCCGGATGGGTGAGCGTCAGGCCATGGCGGCTTGGTAGATGTTCAGAACATCATCGACCGACATTGGCCGGGGATTGTTGTCCATGAGCCGGCGGATGGCGTGCGCTTCGACTGCCCAGCTGGACAAATCGTCGCCGCTGGCGCCGTGCGCCGCGAGGCTGGTCTCTATGCCAAGGTTCCGGCAATAATCGAGGCCGGCTGACAGGACGGCCTGGCCGCCTTCGCCTTTGAAGTGCAACAGATTGCAGATCGTTTCAGTCTTCTGATCGGCCACAGGCGCATTGAATGCCAGCACATGGGGGAAGATCAGCGCATTGGCGAGACCATGCGGAAGCTTGAGACGCGTCCCCAGCGGATAGGCCAATGCATGACCTGCAGCCGTGTTCACCGGGCCCAGGCAGACGCCGCCGTAATAGGACGCCAGCATCATGCCGGCACGAGCCTCGGTATCGGCGCCGTCCGCTACCGCGCGGGCCAGATACTGACCAACCAGCTGAATGCCGAGCGTGGCATAGCCGTCGATCACGGGGTGCGCCTTGATATTGGTGAACGCCTCGACGCAATGCGCCAGGGCGTCAATGCCGGTGGCGGCGGTGACGGCGGCGGGCACCGAATAAGTCAGCTCGGGGTCGAGCACGGCAATATCGGCAAGCATGAAGTGGCTTTCCACCGCCAGCTTGGCCAGGGTTTTGGGATTGGTGACCAGGGCCCGGATGCCGGCTTCTGAGCCTGTGCCGGACGTCGTTGGCACCTGGGCCAGAGCCGTGCGACGGCCGGCAGCCTTGTTCGGCCCGACAACATCGAGGATCGACTGGTCGCTATCCCAGAGCACGGCCACCAGCTTGGCGACATCCATGACCGAGCCGCCGCCCAGGCCGATCACCAGATCAGGCCGGAAATCGCGCGCCGCGGCGAGGACCGCCTCGACTGCAGGCAGATCGGGTTCGGGCGGGATGTCGACGAAGGTGACGATCTCGCCCTTGAGCCTCATGCGCTCGACATAGCCAACCGTGGGCGCCATGGCGACGACGAAGATGCGTTGGAAATCGGCAGCCCAGGTGCCAAGCCGGGCAATCGCGCCGGCGCCGATTTCGATCCGGGCGGGCTGCAACAGCGTGATGGCACGTACCATTGACAGCGGGCTAGACATGATCAGCTGCCTCCAGCGCGTCCATCTTGCTCCAGACGGTGGCGATCTCGTCTGGGGTCAGTTGCACCAGCGGTGGGCGTACGCGGGTCCAGCCGTCATGCTGGCGGCGGCGTGCCAGCATGGCCTTGATGGTGGGGAGCTGGACATAGGCATTGGAAAGGTCGCGCCACGCGTTGATGCGGGCCTGAGCCTTTTCGACGCGTTCGGCCTGAGCCGGGTCGAACCAGTTGTCGAAGACAACGCGCAGGTGGGCGCCGATGAGGTTGGAGCTTGAGGTGATGCAGCCAGCACCGCCTGCCTTGAGCAGGGGAAGCATGAAGGGGTCAGCACCGGCGAGGACCGAGAAACCCTCGAAGGCGCCGGCAAATGCCTGCATGCTCTCGATTTTGCCCGACGAGTCCTTGATGCCGACAAAGATGCCCGGAAAGGCCTCCCGCAGGCGCGCGGTAAGTTCGAGAGAGATGCCGACCTGAGCGATGGGCGGAATGTGATAAAGGATGACGCGCAGATCATTGCTGCCCACGCCTTCGACCAGCTCCGCATAGAAGCGGAAGAGACCTTCGTCGCTCACACCCTTGTAGTAGAAGGGCGGGAGAACCACACAGGCCTTCACGCCGGCTTCCACCGCGTGCCGGACCAGGGTGACGCTGTCTGGAACATTGGTCTGCGAGGTGCCGGGGAGGAGACGCCTGGGGTCCATGCCACCGGCAATGACCTTGTCGAGAAGTGCCTGGCGCTGGGCCATGGAAAAGGAATTGGCTTCGCCCGTCGTGCCGAGCAGGGCCACGCCATCGCAGCCCTCCCCGATGAGTGCCTTGCAGTGGGCGAGAAAGGCATCGTGGTCAGGCGTTCCATCGGCCAGAACCGGTGTAGCCGAAGCGCAGAAGACACCGGAAACGGGGAGCTTTGTAGCAGGGTTCATGACTTCTTTCCCGAGACCAGCCGTCGCGCATAGGCGATGGCGGACTTCATGTTGACGTGATTGGCCTTGCCGGTCCCGGCAATGTCGAAGGCAGTGCCATGGTCGACCGACGTGCGGTCGATGGGCAGGCCGAGGGAAACATTGACTGCGGTGTCGAAGGCCACGAGCTTGATCGGGATGTGGCCCTGATCGTGATACTGCGCAATCACGAGGTCGAAGGCCCCGGAATAGGCGCGGTAATAGACCGTGTCGGCCGAGATCGGCCCGACCACATCGATGCCTTCTGTCTTGGCCATGGCGACGGCCGGCACGACCTGCTCATCGTCCTCGCTGCCGAAAAGGCCGCTTTCCCCGCAATGGGGATTGATGCCGGCGACGGCGATACGCGGTTTGTCGTAGCCGATACGCTTCAGATGCTCATTGCCGGCACGGATGGTGGCCAGGATGCGCTCAGGTGTGGCGCGAGCAATGGCGGTCTTGAGCGACACATGGGTGGAGACGTGGATCACCTTGAGCCGATCCGAGGCAAGCAGCATGAAGGCCGACTTCTGGCCCGTCAGCGCGGCCAGCATGCCGGTGTGGCCATCATAGTGGTGCCCTGCAAGATTGAGCGCTTCCTTGTTGATCGGCGCGGTGACAATGCAGCCGATAATGCCGGCCTCAGCGTCCCGGACCGCCTTCTCGATAAAGCGAAAGGCCGCGTCGCCGCCGCGCGGATCGAGCTTGCCCCAGGGCAGGGGGCCGCCCTCGATCGGTAGGTCCACGACCAGGCCATCGAGGTTGAGCGTGGACCCAACCGCATTCCGGGCTTTCTCAAGGGTGGCCAGATTGCCGTAGACGCGGGTGCGGGCGCGTTCGTCGGCACCCATTTCCGTAAGTGCCTTGATGGCGATCTCGGGGCCGACGCCAGCGGGATCGCCCATTGTGATGCCGATAATGTCGCTCACGAATTCTCTCCGTCGATCCATCCCGCAGGGAGACGGACATATTTGATGGCGCGTCGGAAGTAGGTATAGGCGAGATGCAGTTCGCCGCCCTCGCCCTCCAGCAGATAGGGATAGGATAGTTCCTTGTTGCGGCCGTCGATCGAATTGTTCGACAGGCAGGTGCCGGGGCTGTCATCGACTATGCGACGGAGCGGCCAGGTCTTGCCGCCATCGCTCGAAATGCAAAGCGTCATCGGCGCGCGCGGGACACCCCAGATGGGCGAGCAGCCGCCGCTGGCGTCGGGCCGGTCATCACCCTCTTCGATCTCGTCGTAAAGCGATACTCGGCGGTCAGCGGACGTGGCGCCAGACGTCGGATTGCACAGCATCGCCAGCCTGCCATCGCGTAGGCGGATGACATTGATGGACGAATTGTTGTTGGGCACATCCGTCGGCGCGGGCGCTGACCAGGTGATGCCCCCGTCGTGACTCTCGGAACGATGAACGAAATCGGACTGACGCCGACGATAAAAGGCAACCATGTGGTCGCCATTGAGCGGCACGATGGTCATGTGCACCGAGCCAGTCGAGTTCGGCACTTCATGCATCGACCAGGTCTGGCCCTCATCATGACTGACGCCCACCGCTGCGGTGTCGTGGCTGCCGTTCCAGCGTTGTCCGGGGCGCGCAATGCAGCGGAAGATCGGCATCATCCACGCGCCGTCGGTGCGGCGCACGAAACGACCGCGGATGAAGCTGCCGAGCGGCAGGTCAATGACGCGTGGCTGGCCACCCTTGAGCGCGCCGTCAAGCGAGATCGGGCGCGCGCGCAGCAGACACTCGTCCTGGTTGCCCGAGGGTTGGGCAGTGTGAAACAGCTGCCATTGACCCTGTCCGGTACGCCACAGAACGGGATTCTGTTCCGAACGGTCCGCGTCGTTGCTGAGCTGAACCGCTTCACCCCAGCGCGCCGCCCCGGGCGCAAGGACGCAGGCGTGTATGGAGATATCAGACTTGCCTTCCAGCGAGCCGCCAAACCACAGGCACGCCAAGGTTCCGTCATCCATGCGCTCAATAAAAGCGGCATGATTCTGAATCATTGGCGATGGCAGGTAGGCCTCCAGGCGACCGTCATCGCTCTGTGTCAGTGCTCCGTCCATCCGCTCTGCAATCTCGTCTGGCGACATACGCCCCCCCTTTTCTAGCTGCTGTAAGTTTCATGCACTCAGACATGTTGTCAAGTTAACTGGAGTAATATCTCACTCAAAAATAGCACTACCTGATAACTTAAAACGTTATATTTCAACGCATTAGAGCCTTATGCGCGCTCGGTAGATTTCTGCATATCTATTTTAATTTGACAACATTGGGTCAAGTCGGGATAGTGCCAGCCCATGGCGTGCGGAAACCGCGGCCAGGATATCTTGCATGGGCGTACCTGCAGCGCCGCTCATGCTGTCGCCAAGCTGCAGTGGGAGGAAATCGTGAACATTAAACCCCTGCTGGCCGGCGCGCTTCTCGCGTCGACCACCGTTGTCCCCGCCATGGCTCAGGCCAATACCGATATCGTTGTGGTGCTGGGAGAAGAGCTCGATCTGGTTGATCCGTGCATGGCCACGCGGTCCAACATCGGTCGGGTAATTATGCAGAATATCAGCGAAACGCTGACCGAGCTTGATGTGCGTGGCGATGCCGGCCTGATGCCCCGCCTGGCTGAAAGCTGGGAAGATCTTGGCGATGGCACCTGGCAGTTCAAGCTGCGCGAGGGTGCAACCTTTTCGGACGGCTCGGCCTTCGACGCAAATGACGTCAAACATTCGTTTGATCGCGTGTTCTCGGACCAGCTTACCTGCGAAAGTGCTCGATACTTCGCTGACACCGATCTGACTTTCGAAGTGCTTGACGACGCGACCATCAACGTGACGGCAGAGCCGGCACAGCCGATCTTGCCGTTGCTGATGAGCCTGGTGACCATTGTGCCATCGGAAACGCCGATGGAATTTGTGCGCGATCCGATCGGAACCGGTCCCTATGTGATGTCTGAATGGACCGCTGGCCAGCAGATCGTGCTCGACCGTCGCGATGACTATTGGGGCGAACAGCCTGCGGTGACCAAAGCGACATATTTGTTCCGCTCGGAACCAGCAGTGCGCGCCGGCATGGTTGCTGCAGGCGAGGCTGACATCGCGCCTTTGATTACGCCGGAAGTAGCAGACAACCGTAACCTCGATTTCGCCTATGCGAACTCCGAGACCGTCTATCTGCGCATCGACAGTCAGGATGCGCCCACAGACGATATTCGCGTTCGCCAGGCGCTCAATGCCGCCATCGACCGCGAGGCCTTCATCGGCACCGTATTGCCAGAAGGCACAGAGCTGGCTGTCGCCATAACGCCGCCAACGACGCTGGGCTGGAACCCTGATCTGACGCCGCCGGCCTTTGATCCGGAACGCGCCAGGCAGTTGCTTGCCGAAGCACAGGCCGATGGCGTCGACACCAGCCTGCCGATCGAGATCATTGCCCGTACCGGAAACTTCGCAAATGTCACGGAAGTGGCTGAAGCAATCACGCAGATGCTGACCGATGTCGGCTTCAACGCCTCGCTTCGCATGGTGGAGGTGGCCGAGCACGAGCAGTTCTACTCCAAGCCCTATCCTGAAAGCGAAGGGACGCGACTGATCCTCGCCCAGCATGACAATAGCCGCGGCGACCCTGTGTTCTCCATGTTCTTCAAATATGCCAGCGAGGGCACCCAGTCCGGCGTTGCCGATCCTGAGCTGGACGAAATGATCGCGAACGCTTCGGCGGCAACTGGAGATGACCGCGCCGCTCTTTGGTCCGAAGTCTTCGCTTATGTCCAGGAACAGATCGTCGCCGACGTCCTGCTGTTCCATATGGTTGGCATCAGCCGGGTCAGTGAGCGCCTCGACTTCACGCCGACCATCGCGACGAACGCACAACTGCAACTGAGCGAAATCGGCTTCAAATAGGCAATTGCCTCAAGCAGGGCAATGCCGGACCATCCGGCGTTGCCCATTTTTCGACCAGGGAAAGGTGCCATGACTAAAATGATCGGGCAGCGAGCCATAGCCAGCCTCCTGTCTCTCCTGGGTCTGATGATATTGGTGTTCTTCCTGTCACGCCTGACCGGCGACCCCGCTGTGCTATTCCTGCCCATCGACGCCACCGAGGAGATGAAGCAGCAGTTCCGTGCCATCCATGGCCTCGACCTGCCGCTGATCGAACAGTTCGGGCGCTATGTCTGGGATCTCTTGCATCTCGATTTCGGCGAAAGCCTGCGCAAGGCGCGACCGGCCATCGAGATCGTGCTTGAAGCCTATGCCTGGACCCTGCCGCTGGCGCTCATCACCATGAGCTTCGTGGTGGTGGCGGCAATCTTTCTGGGATCGATGGCCGCGTTCAATGTCGGCGGCTTCTTCGACCGCCTGGTATCAATCGTTTCGCTGGTCGGCGCCTCGGCCCCCGACTTCTGGATCGCGATTGTTGCCATCGTTGTCTTTTCGCTCAGCCTGGGTTGGCTGCCCACTTCGGGGGTGGGAACGCCCTGGCACTGGATCTTGCCTGTTTCGGTGCTGTTCATCCGTCCCTTCGGGCTGGTCGTGCAGGTGGTTCGCGGATCCATGCTGTCCGCTCTGGCCGCGCCCTATGTGAAGACCGCGCGAGCCAAGGGGGTCAAGAACCTGCGGCTGATCTTCGTCCATACATTGCGCAACGGCATGCTGCCCGTCGTCACCGTCATCGGCGATCAGGCGGCGGCCATGCTCAATGGCGCGGTCATCGTCGAAACCATTTTCGGCTTCCCCGGCATTGGCAAGCTGATGATCGACTCCATCCTGCAGCGCGACTTCAACGTGGTTCTGGCCGCCATCATGGTCACCGCCATCGTCATCTTCATAATGAACATCCTGATCGACATCGCCTACGGCCTGCTCGATCCGCGTATTCGACACTAGGAGGCGAAGATGGCAGATCTCTCGCTCGCCAAGCCAGACGATGCTCCTCCTTCGCGCGGTGCGTCGTTGTTCGCGATGCTCTGGCGCGACAAGCTCGCCTTCGCCTCGGCGGTCATCCTCATGGTGATCCTGCTCTTCGCGCTGCTGGGGCCGACCCTTCTGGGAGACCTGGCCACCGACCAGAACCTGCGTGGCCGCAATTCTCCCCCTTTCAGCCTGGACCGCGGATGGGCTTTCATGCTCGGCGGCGACTCCCTGGGGCGCCCCATGCTGGCACGCTTGATCGTGGCGGCAAGCAGCACCATGCTGATCGCCGCTGGCACGGTGATCGCATCCATGTTGGTGGGGGCCAGCCTTGGCCTCATCGCCGGCTATATGGGCAAGACCACGTCACAGTTCATCATGCGCCTGGCCGACGTCATCATGTCCTTTCCCTCGCTGCTGATTGCAGTGGTCGTGCTCTACGTGCTGGGGGCGTCCATTCCCAACATGATCCTGGTCCTGGCCATCACCCGTATTCCCATCTACCTTCGTACGACCCGCGCCGAGGTCCTGGAGGTGCGCGAGCGGATGTTCGTGCAGGCGGCCATCGTCATGGGCGCCCATCACTGGCGCATCATTCTCAGGCACATCCTGCCCGTGGTGGCCCCGACGCTCGTGACCATCGCGACGTTGGATTTTGCCTTCGTCATGCTGGCCGAGTCGTCCCTCTCGTTTCTGGGCATTGGCGTGCAGCCGCCCGATATCACCTGGGGACTGATGGTCAGCCAGGGACGCCCCTACCTCACGACTGCCTGGTGGTTGGCCTTCTGGCCAGGTCTGATGATCGTCATCACCGCGCTGTCCCTTAATCTCTTGTCCAACTGGATGCGCGTCGCGCTCGACCCTGCCCAGCGCTGGCGCCTGGAATCGCGGAAGATGAAAGATGTCTGAGCCCCTGCTGAGCGTCAAAAACCTCTCGGTCGATTTCCACACTGCTCGTGGCACCGTGCATGCCGTGCGCAATGTCAGCTGGTCGGTGTCGCGGGGCGAGACCCTGGCCATCCTGGGTGAAAGTGGTTCGGGCAAGTCGGTCTCGGCCAATGCGGTGATGAACCTCCTCGACATTCCGCCCGCAGAGATCGTTTCGGGCGAAATCATTTACGACGGCAAGGATCTGCTCAGGATCAGCTACGAGGAGCATCGGGCGCTGAACGGCAAGAAGATCGCCATGATCTTCCAGGACCCGCTTGGCCACCTCAATCCGGTCTATACTGTGGGCTGGCAGATTATCGAGATGATGACCGCGCACGGTCGCCCCGCCGACAAGGCGCGGGAGCGTGCGCTCGAACTCATCGCGCGTGTTGGCATGCCGGAACCGGAAAAGGCGATGCACAAATATCCGCATCAGTTTTCCGGTGGCCAGCGCCAGCGCCTGATGATCGCCATGGCGCTGATGCTCAAGCCCGGCATCCTGATTGCCGACGAACCGACGACGGCGCTGGACGTGACCATCCAGGCCGAGGTGCTGGCCCTGCTCAAGGAACTGCAGGCCGAGACCGGCATGGCGCTGGTTCTCATCACCCATGATCTGGGCGTCGTCGCCGAAATCGCCGACCGCGTCGTGGTGATGAATGGTGGTGAGATCGTCGAGACCGGAACGGCCCGCGACATCTATCACAATGCCCAGCACGCCTATACACGCAAGCTGATCGCCGCCGCTCCCGGCAAGGGCGATATCCGCCAGGCTGACGCAGCGGCGCCGCTGCTGCTCGAAACCAAAAAGCTCAACAAGACCTATGGCAGTTTTGCTGCCCTCAAGGATGTCTCGCTCACCCTGGCGCGCGGACAGAGTCTAGCCGTAGTCGGGGAGAGTGGTTCGGGCAAGTCGACATTGGCCCGCACCATCCTGCGTCTGGAACAGGCCGACAGCGGCGAGGCCCTCTGGCACGGTCGGGACCTCATCACCATGAATGCGCGTGACCTGCTCGGCTGCCGGCGCGAAATCCAGATGGTGTTCCAGGATCCCACGCAATCGCTCAATCCGCGCATGTCGGTCTATCAGCTCGTCTCGGAAGGCTGGGACATTCACAAGCTGATGCCCGATCGCCGTCAGCGCCGGGCACGTGTGCTCGAACTTCTGGAACAGGTGGGCCTGTCGCCGGAGCATATCGATCGTTATCCGCACCAGTTCTCCGGCGGGCAGCGTCAGCGCATTGCCATCGCCAGGGCCTTGGCGCTCGAACCCGAGCTTATCATCTGTGACGAGGCCGTGTCGGCGCTCGACGTATCGATCCAGGCACAGGTCATCGCCCTGCTCGACGGCTTGCGCAAGCGACTGGGCATTTCATTCCTGTTTATCGCCCACGATTTGGGTGTCGTGCGGGATTTCGCCGACACGGTGATCGTCATGAAGGCCGGCACGATTGTCGAGCGCGGGCCAACGGCACAAATCTTCGAGGCGCCGCAGCACCCCTATACGCAACGACTGCTGGCCGCCAATCTCCACCCTGACCCTGATGTCCAGGAAAAAAGGCGGAACAGTCTGGCACATGGTTGACCTGGCAATCATTGCCGATGACCTGACGGGGGCGCTGGATTCAGCGGCGCCCTTCGCCATGCGCGGCTTGGCCACGTCTGTGGCCCTGAGCGTGCGCGCACTGACCAAGGCATTGTCTGGCAGCGCAAGGATTGTCAGCGTCTCGACCAATAGCCGCGACATGGCGCCTGATGCAGCGACAGCCGCCGTTTGCCGCCCGGCACGCCCGTCTTCAAAAAGGTCGACTCCCGCCTCAAGGGCAATGTCGCGGCAGAACTGAAGGCAATTCCGCACCAGCACAGTCTGGTCGTTCCTGCCATTCCCGAGTTTGGCCGCCTCACGCGCAATGGTCGTATTCTCGGCTTCGGCATTGCCGAACCCATCGATATCGCGGCGCGGCTCGGCCGGCACGCGGGAGCAGCCATCATTCCCGACATTGAGTCCGTACACGATATCGACGCGGCCCTGATGCAGCAGCATGATCTGGTCGTTGGCGCTCGTGGATTGGCCGATCGGCTGGCGCGAAAAATGGCAACTGCGGACCAAGTTCCCGAACTGGCCCTGCCGGCAGCAGCGGTCTACTGCGTCATCGGCTCCACCGATCCCATCACCCTTACCCAGCTTAGGCATCTGCGCGGCACTTTCCCCGGTCTGACCGACATTAGGGCGCCCAATGGCGAGGCTGGCACCTATGATGGGCTTCCGTCGCGATTGACGCTGCTGCAGGCGACCAGGGGCTCTTCTCCTGCAACCGGAAAAGCTGTCGCAATGGCTCTTGGCGCATCTCTCAAGCAGCTTTCACCCCCACCCAATGCCCTTCTCGTCCTCTCCGGCGGAGCCACAGCCCAGGTCATTCTGGGCATGATGGGTATCGAGGTGCTCGAACTCATGGGTGAAGTCCTGGCTGGCCTGCCCATTGCTCGCGCTGGCAGCTTGACTGTGGTGACAAAATCGGGCGGTTTTGGCGGCCCGGACACCTTGTCCCGTTTACTCCGCCCATATCTTAGCGTCGGGAGCCCTGATCAGTCTCATGTCAGATAGTATCGTTGGTCGGCGCAGTCTTTCTGACACGGTGTTCGAACGCCTCCAGCGGTCTATCAAGTCGGGCGCCTATGCGGTGGACGAGCGCCTGCCGACCGAGCATGCCCTCGCCAGCGAATTCCAGGTGTCGCGCCCCGTCATCCGCGACGCCCTCCAGCGCCTGCGTGAACATGGACTCATCTATTCGCGCCGCGGCGCCGGCAGTTTCGTCCGCGAACAAGGTGTCCGCG
>CAXBKI010000009.1:0-16549 GCA_963975955.1 uncultured Devosia sp. | reverse complement strand
AACCAGCGCCAGATCGTCAGCTCGGCCGGCAAGCAGAAACGCCCGCAAGCGCTCAAGCCAGAGCGGACTGATGCGGTCATCTTCATCGCGGAAGACATCGGGATCGATGCCGTTGTCGGAATCGGGACTGGTGTCGGAATCTGAACTCAATGGGGGGCCCTTCGTGCCGGCATTGCGGGGCCCCCAAGCTGTAAACAAAGCCGCCCCACTGCGCTAGCGCCCGATCAGCGAATTCGAGTGGCCAAATGACAAAACTTCGTCAGTTTGCGGCCCTCCCGCTGACCGCCAATGGCCCGCCCAAAACAAAAAGGGCCGCCCCGAGGGGCAGCCCATTTTTCCTGCTATCTCAAGATAGCTGGTGCGGTCGAGAAGACTCGAACTTCCACGCCCTTTCGGGCACAGCGACCTCAACGCTGCGCGTCTACCAATTCCGCCACGACCGCACATTCTGGTAGAGCCAAGCCCACCGGGCGAAGCGATTGGGGATGTAGCAAAGGTTCCCGCCAACCTCAAGCGGTTAAATCGAGATTTGCGTTTGCCTGTGGAGAGTGCCGTGCATCACCCGGCAAAGCAGGAGGCGGTTATCGCGACAGCGCCCCGGTTCCACAGTGCTGAACCCGGCAACTTGATTTTACCAAACCGTATAAGCGCCTAGCGATGCCGTGAAGTCTTTCCGGTGATCTGCACACGCAGATGACCGTCTTCGACGCTCACTTCGCCATGGGCAATCAGCGTACCATTGGCATAGATGCACAATGGATCGTTTTCACTGGCATCCAGCTCGATCACCGCACCACGGCCCATGCGCAGCAAATGGTGGATCGGCAGGTTGGTGGCACCCAGTTCGACGGTGATGTCCACTTCAATATTGTCTAGCGTGCCCATAGATATGTCTCTAACCCCGTCCCGGCACCCGACAAGGTGACTCCGAATTTCCTGCGTGAAGGCATCCTCTGACAACCATGGTTATCGAACCGTTAACAAAACCTGATGACACCGGCGAAACCCGTAACAAAATGGTACGGAACGATGCCGAGCCCGTCGCCTGGGTGATTTCCGCCCAGCCGGTGCCCTATCCCGAGGCTTTGGCGGCCATGAAAGCCCGTGCGGCTGCCATCGCGGCCGGCGAGGCGCCCGAGGCGGTGTGGCTGCTCGAGCACCCACCGCTGTACACCGCCGGCACGTCGGCTCAGCCTACCGACCTGCTCTCGGACCGTTTCCCGGTCTTTGATGCCGGGCGTGGCGGGCAATATACCTATCATGGCCCCGGCCAGCGCGTGGCTTATGTCATGCTCGACCTGACCCAGCGCGGCCGCGACATCCGCAGCCTGGTGCAAAACCTGGAAGACTGGGTGATCGATACGCTGGCTGCGCACAATATTACCGCCCGGAGTCGGCCTGCCCCGCGTATTGGCGTCTGGGTCAAGCGGCCCGAAAAAGGTGTTCTGGCCGAGGCCAAGATCGCTGCGGTCGGTGTGCGGGTCTCCAAATGGGTCACCTTTCACGGCATTTCGCTCAATGTGTCGCCCGATCTGGACCATTATGACGGCATCGTGCCTTGCGGCATCGCCGATGCCGGCGTCACCAGCTTCGAGGACCTGGGCCATCTGGTGTCCATGCCCGAGGTGGACACCGTGCTACGCCGAACCTTCGAGGCCCGCTTCGGTCCCACCCGCGACGCAACCGAGCAAAGTCTGCTCGGGGGTGACGCGCCGCGCCAACTTGCGTAACAATCGAATCGAAACCCGTTTTGAGCCAAATTCAAAGGATCCCGTCATGACGCTGGACGACCTGAAACGCTTGTTCACCCGCCAGACCCTGTTCCGGCTCGACGCCATCCTCTCGCCCAAGCTGGTACCCATTCTCTATGCGCTGGGACTTGGCGCCATCCTGCTCTGGGCGGTCAGCCATTTATTCTTCAGCTTCAGCTTCGGCTTTGGCATGGGACTATGGGGACTTCTGGAAATTCTGGTGTTTGGCCTGCTGGCTTTTGTCGGCCTGCGCATCGCCTGCGAGGCCCTGCTGGTCTGGTTCAAGACCCATGAGCAGAGTGGCGAGACTGTCCACCGCTCGCGCTATTCGTCTTCGCTGATCGATGAAGTGCGCGACGCCATTCGTGACCTGGCAGAAGCCGGCGACGATCCCGATTATGCCGAGGCGGACGAGTATATCACCCCCGCCACCGAGCCTGCGCCCTTCGTGCCGCCAGCGCAGCCGACCGCTGCGCCCACGCCCACGACAGCCCAGCGCGCGCCGGCTACCAAGCCCGGCGAAACCCACAAGCCGCGGCGGACCGCCAAGCGGACCCAGCCTGCCAAGCCGGCAGACTAGAAAAACTAAAGGCCGCCCAGACAATCATCTGGGCGGCCTTCTTGATTCTCTACATCAAGCTTAGTGCTTGTTGACGCTCCAGGCGCCAGGGCCCGCAAACACCAGATAGAGAAAGATAAAGCAGAACAGCACGGCACCGTCGCCGCCATTGGCCTGCGGGAACAAGCTCGATGGGAAATGCGCCATGAAATAGGCGACGGCCATCATGCCGCTCAGCACGAATGCCACCGGGCGGGTGAAAAATCCGACCAGCACGGCCAGACCACCAAACACCTCGAGCAGACCGGCCACCAGCATCAGGCCTTCGGTCGGCCCCATGGCTGGGACAGGAAAGCCGAAGAGCTTCTGCGTGCCGTGGGCAATGAACAGCAGCGCCGTGATGATGCGCAGCACGCCCAGGGCCTGCGGCGAATAGATGGACAGTCGATCGAACATGCATGTGCTCCTTTGAGACAGGTTGAACCACGCCAAACCCGTTGACGCCGTAGCCGACTTGTCTACGGGATTCGGGTTGTTGCGAATACCGACACAAATGCAGACGTGCTGTTCGCTGAACGCGATCAAACACCCGTCCAGCGCTACAAGGTCCCGGCTACCGCACAGCTGCCCCGCGCCAGTCGAGAGACGGTCACATTGCGTAACCATCAATTTCTCTGTATGACGCGCGCAATCCTTCTCCCCATCGGAATATCAAGCTCTCATGAGCCAAGCGCCTAAAATCGGCCTCGTCAGCCTCGGCTGCCCCAAGGCCCTCGTCGACAGCGAACGCATCATGTCTACCCTGCGCGCGCAGGGCTATGCCTTCAGTCGTGATTATGCCGGAGCCGATATCGTTCTGGTCAACACCTGCGGCTTCCTCGATAGCGCCAAGCAGGAATCGCTGGAAGCCATCGGCGAAGCCCTCAACGAAAACGGTCGCGTCATCGTTACCGGCTGCCTGGGCGTCGAGGAAGAGCTGATCCGCCAGACCCATCCGTCGGTGCTGGCCATCTCCGGCCCTCACCAGTACGAGAACGTGGTCAATGCGGTGCACGAGCACCTGCCGCCCGTGCCCAATCGCTTTGTCGACCTGGTGCCCGAACAGGGTCTCAAGCTGACCCCGCGCCACTACGCCTATCTCAAGATTTCCGAGGGTTGCAACAATCGCTGCTCGTTCTGCATCATCCCGCAGATCCGCGGCGATCTGGCCAGCCGTCCCGCCGCCGGCATTCTGGGCGAGGCCGAGGGGCTGATCCGCAACGGCGTCAAGGAACTGCTGGTGATCAGCCAGGACACCAGCGCCTATGGCGTCGATATCAAATATGCCGAGAGCAATTATCGCGGCCGGCCGGTCAAGGCCAAGTTCTACGACCTGGCCAAGGAACTGGGCCAACTCGGCGCCTGGGTGCGCCTGCACTATGTCTACCCCTACCCCCATGTCGATCAGATCATGGAGCTGATGGCCGAAGGCCTGGTGCTGCCCTATCTCGATATCCCGTTCCAGCACGCCTCGCCCAAGGTGCTCAAGGCGATGCGCCGGCCGGCGCATCAGGACAAGACGCTCAACCGCATTCTTAAATGGCGCGAGCAGGTCCCCGACCTCACCGTCCGCTCCAACTTCATCGTCGGCTTCCCCGGCGAGACCGAAGAGGACTTCGAGATGATGCTAGACTTCATCGAGGAAGCCGAGATCGATCGCGCGGGCTGCTTCAAATACGAGCCCGTCACCGGCGCCCCGGCCAATGAACTCGAGGGCATCGTCCCCGACGATGTCATGCAGGATCGCTTCGAGCGCCTGATGGAAGTGGCGCAGAACGTTTCCACGGGTCAGCTCGCCAAGAAGGTCGGTCGAACCATCCAGGTGCTGGTGGATGATGTGCAGCCCGAACAGAACAAGGCGATCGCCCGCTCGAAATGGGATGCGCCCGAGATCGACGGCCAGGTCATCGTCGCCAATGCCACCGGCATCAAGCCCGGCGACATGATCGACGTGCTGGTCACCGACAGCGACGAATACGACCTGTTCGCCACCCCGATCGCCACGCTGAACTAGACTCTATTTTCAATGCCTTGCCGGCATTTTCGGACTCAAAAGAAGAGGCGCAGCCACAAGCTGCGCCTCGTTTGTTTTGCAGACGTCAGGCCTGGCATGATGCGGCGGAGGGCACGTCCGACGCGATGCTCCAGTCGACACCCTCCCCCTTGTGGGGAGGGCAAGGGAGGGGGTGGTTAACCCCAATCGGAGCTCTCTCACCTTCACCCAGCCTCCCCCATCAAGGGGGAGGTGCCATTCGGTATGTGGCAGAAATCGGGAGACCGCCACAGGCAATCGCCCTGCCTCAAGGCACACCTGGCTCCGACGCCGCAGCGGCGGCAAGGCAAGACCATCTACGCCGATTTGCGCGCAAAGATATTGACCACATTGCCATCAGGGTCCCGCAGCAGCATCGAGCGGTTGCCCCAGGGCATATCGGCCGGCGCCATGGCAATATCGAGATCGGCGTCGCCCAGACCCGCGAGCACGGCGTCGACATCCTCGACCATGAACTCCAGCATCGCCGAATGGTTGGCCGCGGCCACGGCAGCACCGCCATTGAACTGGGCGATCATCCGTTCGGTGGTGATGGCCAAGGTAGCGCCCTCGAACCGGAATTCGACAAATTCGGGTGCCAGCCGGTTGGCCGCCTGCCCGCTCAGCTGGGCGTAAAAGGCAATCAGCCGGTCAATGTCATGGGTTACTAGGCGGGCAGAGGCAAATTTCATCGTGAGCTCCAGATAGTGTTAGAGCTTTCTGGCCGCTTACCGCGTCAGAATCTGTCAGCAGCGCTCCGCCAAATCCGATTCTGGTTCAATGCCCTGTCGCGAAGAGCGGACTCTCTTGCAGAGGCGCAGTCTGGCGGCTGCGCCTCTGGCAAACGCTGGTTGAACCGGCTAGTGCCAGCTCTTGAGCCCCAGCAGCTTTTCGCCCAGTTCAGTCAGCTCGGCTGTCTTGGCATTCTTCTTCTCCCATTCGCGCGGATCGCCTGGAAAGGCGTCGCGTTGCGGGTGATCGAGCTCGCGCCACAGCCGGATGCGCTCGGTGCGTTCGGCTAGGTTGGCTTCGTCGGCCGGGAACATGGAAATATACTGCGCCATGCGCACGCGGCCGTCCGAATGGTTGGGCCGCACGCCGTGAGCCAGCAATGTATTGAAGATCATCAGGTCGCCCGGCTCCATCTCGATATTGGTGATGGTTAGCCCCGTGGTGTCGGGGTGCATCGGATCGCGGTCGGCCGGTTGCGTCTTCACCCACTCGTCAAAATTGTAAAACAGCTCGGGGATGCACTGGAAACCGCCGACATCGCCATCCTGCTTGACGAGGCTGAGCACCCCCTGCACGCCGATCGGCAGCGGATCGAGTGAGGTGTCGCTGTCCCAGTGGATGAAGCCATTGGGGTTGCCCTTGACCTTCTTGGGGACATTCAGATTGGCCCGGTCGATGCTGGTCCAGAGTTCTTCCATGTCCCAGATATCGACAAAGGCGTCATAGATGCGCTGCTCCATCCGGTTGTCCCACAAATACTGGTGGTTGTAGATCTCCACCATGCCGGTGCCGTTGAGCTCCTTCATGATGTGATCGCGCCGCTGCGGGGCGTACCAGGTGCTCGGATCTGACGGATTCTTTTCATCAAATTCCCAGAGCAAAGCCTTGAGCCGCTCGACATTTTCCGGCGGCACCGCATTGCGCACAATCACATAGCCCCTGGTCACCCAGTGTTCCCAATCGGCTTGGCTCAGCACCCGCAACGGCAGCTTCTTGACGATATCCTTGAGCTGGGTGGTCACTACCTGTGTGGTCGGATGGCTGTCGCGCTTGGTTGCCGGCTGCATGTCTGTCTCCCATTGTCCTGCCCCGTTCGGGTTTGGCTTGCCGGACAAAACTAGCTGCCGCCGCTGCGGCTGGCTTGCCCGCAGCTGGCAATAGCTGATACTATTCTGGCGTATTGGAGCATCCATACGCCATATGAAGCCCTACCTCGAACGTTTGACTGCCGATGACGGCGCCTCCTGGGCGACGCTGAACCGGCGGCTGGACGATGGAATTCCGTTCCAGTGGCACCACCATCCCGAGTTTGAACTGACCCTGACGCTCAATTCACAGGGTCAGCGCTTTATCGGCGATCATATCGGCCGCTATGGCGATGGCGACCTGGTGCTGATCGGCCCCAACCTGCCGCACACCTGGCATTCGCTGGACCGCGCCGACCCCGCCCGGCCCCATATCGCGCTGGTGATGTGGTTCCTGCCCGAATGGGCGGAGCGGCTGACCGCCAATGCCGAGTTGCACGGCGTCGCCGCCATGCTCGCCCGCGCTGCCACTGGCCTGCATTTTTCGCCACACATTGCTGCTCAGGTGCGTCCGCTGGTGCAAACCCTGTTCACCCAGCCGGCAGTAGACCGTTTTCTCAGCCTGGTACGGGTGCTCAACGTGCTGGCCGGAGACACTGCGGCCAGCCCTCTGTCAGCCACCGCCCCGGCGCTGGTGCTCGCCACCGCCGATCGTGGTCGCATCGATCGCGTGCTGACCTACATCCACAATCACTTCGCCGAGCCCATTACGATCGCCCGGTTGGCCGACATCGCCGCGCTCAGCCCTTCGGGCCTGCACCGCACCTTTCTGCGCCATACCCGCCAGAGCGTCAGCCATTATCTGATCCGTCTGCGCATCGGCCGCGCCTGCGCCTTGCTGTCGGCTGGCTCGATGCCGGTCAGCCAGGTTGCCGGCGCTGTGGGCTACGACTCGCTGGCCAATTTCAACCGTCAGTTCAAAGCCCTCAAGGGCACGACCCCCACGCAATACCGCGCCGCTTTCCGCTAGCGGTGTCGTCGCGGCGCGCGGTGCCCCCGCAGGAAGGCTGAAAGCCGGGCTTCGATTCCGCGGCAGCCACCTGCGCCGGTTTGCGCAATGATCGCACGCAACAAAATCCCGCTCCTGAAGCAAAGCGCGCAACGCCATTGCCGGCTGTGAGACCACAGTAAATTACCGTTCCGGAACAGGGTTTTACCGCTGGACGCCGCGTCGTCCGGCATCGCAGGTTGCCGCCAACGTCTTCCTCGACCCATGGACAGCAGTGCCAAAATGAACAGATTTCTCGCTATCGCCGCATCGACACTGGCCCTGGTTAGTGCCCCAGCTTTTGCCCAGCCCACCGAAATTCTCAACGCCTCATACGATATTGCCCGCGAGCTGTTCGAGGCCGAAAACGCAGCCTATGCGGACTCGGGCGCCACGATCACGGTCAACCAGTCCCACGCCGGCACGTCGACCCAGGCCCGCGCCATCCTCGAAGGACTGCCCGCAGATGTGGTGACGTTCAACCAGGTCACCGACATCGCCAAGCTCGTCGAAGGGGGCTTCGTGTTCGAGGACTGGGCCAGCCAGTTCCCCAACAATGCCGCACCGTTCTACTCCTTCCCTGCTTTCCTGGTGCGTGCCGGCAATCCAAAGGGCATCAGTGACTGGGGTGACCTGGCGGCCGACGATGTTCAGGTGATTTTCCCCAACCCCAAGACCTCCGGCAATGGCCGCTACACCTATCTGGCTGCCCGCGCCTGGGCGACCGAGGAATACGCGGGCGATGAAGCACAGATCGAGGCCTTCCTCACCAAGCTGTTCGGCAACGTGCCCGTGTTCGAGACCGGCGGTCGCGCGGCCACCACCGCCTTTACCGAACGCCAGCTCGGCGACGTCCTGGTGACGTTCGAGGCCGAAGTGCTCAGCGTCCGCAACCAGCTCGGCGCCGACAACTATCAGGCGGTGATCCCCTCGGTAAGCTTCCTGTCCGAATTCCCGGTTGCCATCGTCGACAAGGTCGTGGACGCCCGTGGCAGTCGCGAGCAGGCCAGGGCCTATCTCGATTTCCTCTTCACCACTCAAGGCCAGGAAGTTGCTGCCGCCAATTTCCACCGCCCCAGTGACGACGCTGTCCTGGCCGAACACGCCGCGGACTTTCCCGATATCCGCCTGGTAACGGTCGAAGACGCCTATGGCGGCTGGGCCAAGGCTGCCGAGGAGCACTTCGCCGATGGCGGTCTGCTCGACAAGGTGTTCCTCAACCAGTAACCAGCGCGAACACGGCAATGGCGGCGCGGTCCCGGCGGACCGCGCCGCTCGTCCGCTGAAGGATCTCCATGGCAAACAAGCGCAGCAAGCACCTGCTGCCCGGCTTCGGGCTGACGATGGGCGTATCCTTGCTTTATGTGACCATCATCATTGTGTTGCCGCTGCTGGCCATGCTGCTCAAGGTGAACGGCATGGGGTGGAGCGAGTTCTGGCGCATCGTCGCCTCAAACCGCTCGCTGGCGGCCTATCGGATTACCTTCAGCTCGGCTGCAATCGCGATGGTCTTCAATGGCGCGTTCGGCTTGTTGCTGGCCTGGGTACTCACCCGCTACAGCTTTCCGGGCAAACGCGTGCTCGATGCCCTGGTGGACCTGCCCTTTGCGCTGCCCACCGCGGTTGCCGGGCTCGTGCTGGTCACGCTTTTTGCTGACACAGGCTGGTATGGCCAGTTTCTCGAACCCAATGGGCTAAAGGTCAACTACACCCAGGCCGGCATTATCCTGGCCATGGCGTTCACCTCCATCCCTTTTGTGGTGCGCACGGTCCAACCGGTCATCGAGGACCTCCAGCTCGATCTGGAAGAGGCGGCGCGATCCCTGGGCGCCAGCAACTGGCAGATCTTCACCCGGATCATCTGGCCTGCCATCCTGCCCGCCTTCGTGGCCGGTTGCGTGCTTTCCTTCGCCCGCTCGCTCGGCGAGTTCGGCGCGGTAGTGTTTTTCGCCGGTAATTTGCCGGGCCTGACCGAGATCGTCTCGTTGCTGATCTATATCCGCCTCGACGAATACAATTACGAAGGGGCCGCCGCGCTGGCCTTCGTGCTGCTGCTGGCTGCCTTCATCACCCTGCTGCTCACCAACCTGCTACAGGCCTGGCAGATGCGCTATGCGGACCGCAAGCAATGAGCACAGCAACTCGCCGCTCCACCGCAGAGATCGGTTTGATCGCCCTCGCCTTTGTCTGCTCGGCGTTGCTGCTGGTGGTGCCGCTGGCCGTCATCTTTGCCTTTGCCCTGCGTGAGGGTGTTGGCGTCTACCTGGCCAATATTATCGAGCGCAACACGCTCCATGCCATCGGGCTGACCGTGCTGACCGCCGTGATCGTCGTGCCGATCAACATCGTCATCGGCGTGTGCATCGCCTGGCTTGTCAGCCGGTTCCGGTTTCCCGGGCGCCAGCTGTTGATCACCGTCATCGAATTGCCCGCCGCGGTCAGCCCCATTGTTGCCGGCGTGGTCTATCTTTTTCTCTATGGCGGCCAGGGACTGCTGGGCCCCGCCCTGCAGGGCGCCGGCATCCAGCTGATGTTCACCGTGACAGCGATCATCATGGTCAGCCTTTTCGTCACTGCGCCCTTTGTGGCGCGCGAGCTGATCCCGCTAATGGCGCAGCAGGGCACCGAGGACGAAGAGGCCGCGTTGTCGCTGGGCGCCAATGGCTGGCAGATGTTCTGGTTCGTCACCTTACCCAATATCCGCTGGGCCATTCTCTATGGCGCGATCCTCACCAATGCGCGGGTGATGGGCGAGTTCGGAGCGGTTTCAGTGGTTTCGGGCTCGATCCGCGGCCAGACCAATACCCTGCCCCTTCAGATCAGCCAGCTCTTCAACGATTTCAACGTCACCGGCGCCTTCGCCGCCGCGTCCACGCTGGCGCTGATGGCCGTGCTGACCCTGCTGCTAAAATCGGTTCTCGAGTCAAAGGGCGGCTGGCGCTAGTGGTCAGCCGACTCTCCTGTAGCCACGTTTGCACGCACGCCCCGCGGACATTTCAATTCGGTCCCTGTCATTAAAAGGCGTCGATGTCGATTTTGTCCCTTGTCTGAGTGACCGTGGTGGGTTGAGTTGGGCCGTAACGCTGCTATGGAACCGCAATGACCCTTCCACAAATTCTGGCCTTCGCGTTGATTGGCGCCATGATGGTGGCGTTCATTTGGGGCCGCTGGCGCTATGACGTCGTTGCCGTCTGCGCCCTGCTCGCCTCACTCGCCGTCGGCATCGTCACCCCCAGCGAGGCCTTCGTCGGGTTTTCGGACGATATCGTGATCATTGTTGGCAGCGCATTGGTCGTCAGTGCCGCCGTATCGCGCTCGGGCATTATGGAAGTAGCCGTCCGTCGCTTCGCGCCAAACCTGTCCGGGCCCCGCTCGCAGTTGATTCTGCTGGTGATTGTGGTGGCGGTGCTCAGTGCCTTCGTCAAGAATATAGGTGCGCTGGCCATCATGATGCCTATCGCCTTCCAGATGGCGCGCCGCTCAGGCGTATCGCCATCGATGTTTCTGATGCCCATGTCCTTCGCCTCGCTACTGGGCGGCCTGATGACCCAGATCGGCACCTCGCCCAATATCATCGTCTCCAAGGTGCGCATGGAACTCACGGGCACCCCCTTTACGATGTTCGACTACACGCCCGTGGGTCTGGCGCTGACAGTGGCCGGAGTGATCTTCCTGGCCCTGTTCTACAAGCTGCTGCCCGAGCGCAAGCGCGAGACCCAGGGGCTCGATAGCGCCGTTGAAATCAAGAATTACACCACCGAGGCCCGGGTCAAGGAAGACTCGTCGGCAATTGGCCGGACCATTGGCGAGATCCAGGCCCTGGCCGATGGACGGGCCATGGTGACCCGTATTGTCGGCACTGGTGGCCTCACCCGCACCCCACTGCCTGATGCCAAGCTGCGTGCCGGCGACATTCTGCTGATTGCCGGCGAACCCGAAGCGCTTGACAAAATGGTCAATCAATCCGGGCTCGTCTTCTCGGAACGTCGCGGCGCGGCCACCAAGGACGCAGCCGATTTTGGCGTCATCGAGGCGGTCATCGGCGAAAGCTCGGGCCTGATCGGCGCCACGGCGCAGGAACTCACGCTGTTTGACCGCACCGGCCTCAACCTGCTGGCTGTCAGCCGGCGTGACGAGCGCTTCACCGAGCGACTGGGCCAGATCCGCTTCCAGAACGGCGACGTGATCCTGATCCAGGGCCACATCAAGCGCCTGCCCGAACTGCTGCGCGAATGGGATTGCCTACCCCTGGTAGAGCGCGGCCTGCGCCTGGGCAGCATCCGCAATGGCCTGCTGCCGCTGGTTATCCTGGGTATCGCCATGGGCGCCACCGCGCTGGGCATTCTGCCGGTAGCCGCCGCCTTCTTTGCTGCGGCCGTCGCCATGGTGGTGAGCCGGGCCATGCCGCTGCGCGACGTCTATTCGCAGCTTGATGCGCCCATTCTGGTGATGCTGGCCTGCCTGATTCCCGTTGCCGACTCGTTGCGCACCACCGGGGGCACCGAGATCATCGCGGGCTGGCTTTCCATGACGGCCAGTACCTTGCCCGGCTGGGGCGCTCTGGCGCTCATCATGGTGGCGGCAATGGCCGTGACGCCCTTTCTCAACAATGCCGCGACCGTCCTGGTGATGGCTCCGATTGCCGCAACCTTCGCGACCGAACTCGGCTATAGACCCGAAGCGTTCCTGCTGGCGGTGGCCATTGGCGCCGGTTGCGACTTCCTCACCCCCATCGGCCATCAGTGCAACACGCTGGTGATGGGTCCGGGCGGCTACAAGTTCGGCGACTACTGGCGCCTGGGGGCGCCGCTATCGATCATTGTCGTGCTGGTTGCCGTGCCCATGCTGATGCTGGTCTGGCCTTTCTGAGGTGGACACGATGCACACTGCCCACACCATATTGCTTCCCGGACGGTCGCCTCTGCAGCTGGGCCAGAGGCCCCTGGTCATGGGCATCCTCAACGTAACGCCCGATAGCTTCTCCGATGGCGGCCGGCACAATCTGGTTGAGCACGCCCTTGCCCATGCCCGTCAGATGCTGGCCGAGGGCGCCGATATCATCGATGTCGGTGGCGAAAGCACACGGCCCGGCGCGGCACTGGTGCATGTGCAGGAAGAACTCGACCGGGTTCTTCCGGTTATCGATGCCCTGATTGCCGAGGGCATAACCGCCCCTATCTCGATCGACACCTACAAGCCACTGGTCGCCGACCAGGCCATCCAGGCTGGCGCCTGCATCATCAATGATGTGCATGGCCTGCAGGGAGCGCCCGAAATGGCGGCGGTTGCGGCACTTTATGGCGTGCCGGTCATTGCCATGCACTGGGACAAGGCACGTGACGCCAGCCTGCCGCTGCTGCAATCGATGCACAACTACTTCCAGACCACCATTGCCCGCGCAAGGCTGGCCGGGATCAGCGACAGCCAGCTGATCCTTGATCCGGGCTTCGGATTTGGCAAAACCCTGGCCGAGAACTACCATGTTCTGCAACATCTGCGGCAGGCCTGTTCTCTTGCCGGTCCGGACCAAGCCACTTTTCCCGTCCTGGTGGGCACCTCGCGCAAATCCATGATCGGCAAGCTGCTCGACGAACCGGCCGACCGGCGCCTGGCCGGCACCATCGCCACGAGCGTTCTGGGCTACGCCAATGGCGGGCATATCTTCCGCGTACATGATGTCAAAGCCAATCGCGATGCCCTTCGCGTCGCCGAGGCGACGCTGTATGGTCCGCCCGCAAACTTGGGGTAACAGCAATGGCCAATCCATTCACAGGCGACCGTATCATCCTCAAAGACCTCGGCTTTTACGGCTATCACGGGGTCTTCGCCGAAGAAGAGAAGCTCGGCCAGCGCTTTTTCATCGATCTTGAGCTGGGCACCGACCTGGCGGCCGCCGGCGCCAGCGACCGCCTGAGCGACAGCATCTCCTATGCCGACGTCTACGATGTCATCAAAGCCAGCTTTGAAACCCGCCGGATGAAACTGCTCGAAGCCGTGGCGCAGAACATCGTCGACGATATCCTGAAGAACTTCCAGACCGTCGGCTGGGTCATCATTCGCCTGCGCAAGCCCGAGGCCCCCATCGCCATGGTGCGGGGCGAAGTGGCGATCGAACTGCAGCGGACGAGGAGCATCCGATAATGGCGCAGGCGTGGCTCAGCCTTGGCGCCAATATCGGCGATCCCCGCGCGCAGCTCGCCCAGGCGGTGCAGGCCATTGCCGATCACCCGCAGATAACCGTCACGGCCCAATCATCAGTGCTGATTACCGCCCCATGGGGCAAAACCGACCAGCCCGACTTCGCCAACATGGCGATCGCGGTTGAAACTAGCCTCCAACCCATTGATCTGCTTGACGTTCTGCTGGGCATAGAGCTGACCATGGGGCGCATCCGCAAAGAGGTATGGGGACCGCGCCTGATCGATATCGACATCATCGCCTATGAGCAGCTGCAAACAAGGACCGAGCGCCTCACCCTGCCCCATCCGCACGCCCATGAGCGGGCCTTCGTCACCGACCCGCTTAGCGAAATCGCCCCGGAAGTCACCTACTGGCTGATCGGCATTGCCGCCAAACCCTAAAGGCGGATGGCATCGAGCACCGCAACGGCCGTGTCGAACTCGACCCGACGCATTGCCCGGCGCGCCGCGGCTTCCTCGTCCTCACCCCATTGGGTGATCTGGTAGTCCTCGTCCACATGCGCCGCCGCCCAGACCTGGTCAGCAGACAGCAGGCCATGCCGATACCCCAGTGTCAGCAGGCCCGACCCCGTCAGACCCGTCATCGACACCATGGCCGTCAGCGCCAGCAGATGCTCGCCCTCCAGCGCTGCCGCCAGCCGGTCCAGCGTCGTCTGGGGCTGCGGCTGATGCTGGATGGTGAACGTTGGCTGGAAGCCCACATCGAAATGCCGGGCGATGGCCACCAGTGCCGCGTCCCAGTGCCGTTCCTGCTCCGCCACCAATGGCTGCGGGCTTTCGGCGCGATACAGCAGCAGGTCGCCCGCGGCAAACTTGATGATCTCGTCGCGGAAGGCTGCAATGCTGGCCTCGCCGCTCTCAACGCCCGAGTTGATCAGCCGAACGGTCGGCATGGTGCCCGGATTGATAAACTCGCCCTGCGCGGCCCATTCGGCAGCCATGGCCGTCGCCACTGCTGCGGCGGGGACCACTATCGGCAACTTGCGCCCCGGCGTCCGCACCTGGCGACCGTCCAGGGTCACGGTGAAGCCGCCATCGACAGCACCAGCAGCGACGTCGATATAAAACCTCTTGGGCAGTTCGACCTTGTTGAGGTGCTGCGCCCGCCCATAACCGTCATCGAGATGCTTCTGGATGTCTTCAAGCTGGTCGCGCATGGGCTACTCCACGAGTTGACGGATGGCGCCGTCCAGTTGGTCAAAGCGATCGATCATGGTGCTGGCACCCGACGCAATCAGCTCGCGTGGTTCGTGATAACCCCAGGTGACGCCAATGGTCTTGCAGCCGGCCGCAACGCCCATGTCGATATCGAATGTTGTGTCGCCGACCATTATCGTGCGATCCGGGTCGACACCAGTTTCGCGCATCGCTGACTGCAGCATGCCCGGATGCGGCTTGGACGGGTTGTGGTCGGGCGTCTGTAGCGTGGTAAAATAGTTCGAGACGCCATGCAGCGCCAGCAGACGATGGACACCGTTGAAGCCCTTGCCCGTCGCAATTCCCAGCAGCACATCGTCCCGCGCGTTCAGTCGCTGCAAGGCCTCAAGGGCCCCGGGAAACAGCCCCTCGCGACCTTCATTGGTCAATACAGAGGCGCGATAGTGCGACCGATAGGTTTCCACCAGGCCGTCAATAAGCACGCTGTCGTCCGTCTGGGCCAGACGCGCCAGCGCAATGGGCAACGCCAAGCCGATCACCCGGCGCGATTGCTCCGGCGTCGGCTCGGCCAGCCCCATGGTGCGAAATGTCGTGGCCATATGCTCGGTGATCAGCGATTGGGTGTCGAGCAGTGTCCCATCCATGTCGAAGACGACGAGCATCATTTGCCGTCCTCAGGGTCCCCGCTGACGTCATAGCGATCGGGGTCAAAGCCGAGCGTTTCAAAACTGTGTCGCATGTGTGGCGGCAGCGGCGCCGACACGTCGAGTCGCTCGCCATTGCGCAGGGGGATGGCAATGCGGCGCGCGTGCAGATGCAGGCCATAACTCAGCCCCGGTGCGCCCTGCCAGTTTTCGATATTGAAGTAGCGTGGATCGCCGATGATCGGCGTGCCCAACTGCGCCATATGCACGCGCAATTGGTGCGTTCGGCCCGTCACCGGCTTGAGGGTTACCCAGGCAAAGCGCCGGCTGGCCGTATCGGTAGTCGAATAATAGCTCATCGAATGCTGGGCGCCGGGCGTGCCGTTCTTGACTACAACCATCTGTTCGCCGTCATCGGTACCCTGGCGCATCAGGAAGCAGGAGATCTCGCCCTGTTGCGGATGTGGATTGCCGGCCACGATGGCCCAATAGATCTTGCGGGCCGAGCGCGAGCGAAACACTTCGCCGAAATGGCTGGCGGCCTGTTTGGTCTTGGCCACGATCAGGCAGCCGGAGGTATCGCGGTCGAGCCGGTGCACCAGGCGCGGTGGCTCGCCCTTCTTGTTGGGCAGGCTCTTGAGCATGCCGTCGAGATGCCGCTTCATGCCCGTGCCGCCCTGCACCGCCAGACCATGCGGCTTGTTGAGCACGTAGATATCGTCATCCTCGTACATGATCATGTCGCGGATGAACTGGGCATCGTCTTCGCTGACCTTGACGGGCTTGACCACACCGGGATCGTCAATGGGCGGGATGCGCACGGTCTGTCCGGGAGACAGCCGCGTGCTGGTGGTCACCTTCGCCTTGTCGACCTTGACCTCGCCATTGCGGATCAGCTTTTGCAGACGGCCAAAGCCCAGCTGGGGGAAATGGTGGGCAAACCAGCGATCCAGACGCATCCCGTCTTCATCGCTCTCCACCTGCCGTTGTTGTACGCCACTCATGCCACGCCTCGGGTCATCAAAAGCCCGAGATAAAGCCCAATGAGACAAACCACAACCGACAACAACACATATAAGCCAGCCTGCAGCACGGCACCGTTCTCAACCAAGGCGATGGTATCGAGCGAGAATGAGGAAAACGTGGTGAAACCGCCCAGCATGCCAATGGCTATGAACAGCCGAAGCTCGGCCTGCTGCGGCGGCATGTGGCGCGCCAGCAAACCCACGAAAATGCCCATGAGCACCGACCCGGCTATGTTGATCAATAGGGTCGGCAACGGGAAACTCATTGGCAGCCAACGGCCGATCAGGCTGCCGCAGCCATAGCGGGCCATGGCCCCCAGAGCGCCGCCAGCCCCG
>CAXBKI010000008.1:0-16808 GCA_963975955.1 uncultured Devosia sp. | reverse complement strand
TATCAGCACGGAACCGTCCTCCTGCTGGTAGTTCTCCAGCACGGCAATGAGGCAGCGGCCCACGGCCGTGCCTGAACCATTGAGCGTGTGGACGAAACGCGGCGCCTGCTTTTCACCGGCAGGGCGATAACGGGCATCCATGCGGCGGGCCTGGAAGTCGCCACAGACCGAGACCGAGGAGATTTCGCGGTAGGTGTTCTGGCCGGGCAACCAGACCTCCAGGTCGTAGGTTCGCTTTGCGCCAAAGCCCACATCGCCCGTGCACAAATCCATGACGCGGTAGTGCAGGCCGAGCTTCTGCAGCACAGCCTCGGCACAGGTCAGCATGCGCTCGTGCTCATCAACCGAGGTCTCGGGCGTGGTGATCGACACCATTTCGACCTTGTTGAACTGGTGCTGGCGCAGCATGCCGCGCGTGTCGCGGCCTGCCGAACCGGCTTCCGAGCGGAAACACGGCGTGAGGGCGGTGAAGCGCAGCGGCAGTTCTTCTTCCGACAGGATGGATTCGCGCACCATGTTGGTGAGTGGCACTTCAGCCGTCGGGATCAGGGCGAGACGGCCTTCCCCGTGCGGCACAAAGAACAGATCTTCCTCGAACTTGGGCAATTGGTTGGTGCCGAACAGCGCATCGTCCTTGACCAGCAATGGCGGCTGGACTTCGAGATAGCCGTGTTCGGTGGTGTGCAGATCGAGCATGAACTGACCCAGGGCGCGCTCGAGCCGGGCGACCTGCCCCTTGAGCACGACAAAGCGGCTGCCGGAAAGCTTGGCCGCCGTTTCAAAATCCATCTCGCGGCCCGCCACACCGACTTCGTAGTGTTCCTTGGGTGCGAACTTGAAGCTGGGTTTTGGCGCACGCTGCAGGGTCGCCGTTGCGGCGGTGCCGTTGCGGCCGAAATATTCGACATTGTCGGATTCGTCGGCGCCATCGGGCACATCGTCGAACAGCAGATTGGGGATCACCGACAGGGCAGCGTGCAGTTCGGCCTCGATCGCGCGCTCGTCGGCCTCGCCCTGGGGGATGAATTCCTTGAGGCGCGCAACTTCGGCCATCAGCTCGGCCGCCCTGGCCTCGTCCTTCTGGGCCTTTGCCTGTCCGATCTGCTTGGAAAGCGCGTTGCGCTGTTCCTGCGCTTCATTGAGTCGGGTGATGATGTCGCGCCGGCGATCGTCGATGGCGAGCAGATCGGATGAACGCGCAGCGCTTCCCTTGCGCCGGGATACGGCAGCATCGAAGGCTTCGGCGTTGGCTCTGATCCACTTGATATCGAACATGGCTGTTACGGGCACCGCCCGCCTCTGATTGGTACAGGCTAATACCGACTCGTGACGCGCCTGTGAGGCCACGAGGGGAGATCACCCTCGGCCTGAATCAGGCAGAGGGTCTATTCGGACGATGAGCCGGAGTTTTCGGCTTCCTGCGCCGCAAGACTTGCAGCACGACGGCGCTCGACCATCCGTACGGATATGATCGAGAGTTCGTAGAGCAGGTACATTGGCAGGGCAAGACCAAGCTGGGAGATCGGATCAGGAGGGGTGATGAAGGCGGCAAAGATCAGGATGCCGACGATAGCGTAGCGGCGTCCCTTCTTGAGCAAGTCGACATGGACCAGATCGATCTGCGCCAGCAATGTCAGGATGACCGGCAGCTGGAAGCAGATGCCGAAAGCCAGAATCAGCAGCATGGCCAGGCCAAGATACTCGCTGACGCTGGTCATCATGGTGATGTCCTCGGTCTGCATGCCCGCAAAGAAGTGCAGCGCCATGGGCAGGACGACGAGATAGACCAGCGCCGCCCCAGCAACGAAAAATACCGGCGTAGCAACCAGATAAGGCACAAAGGCCTTGCGCTCGTGCTTGTAGAGCCCCGGCGCGACGAACATGTAGATCTGGCTGGCGACGACAGGGAAACCGAGGAAAATCGCCCCAAACAGCGCAACGTTGAGATAGGTGAAGAATAGTTCCTGCGGCGCGGTGAAGATCAGCGTCGCGTCGGGCACGGCACGCTTGTAGGGGATCAGCAGCCATTCATAGATGGTGCTGGCGAAAATGAAGCAGAACGCCATCAGCACGACGATGGTGATCGCGGAGTAGATCAGTCGCTTCCGCAGTTCTACAAGATGCTCAAGCAGCGGGGCTTCGCTGCCGGCCAGTTCATCGGGCGCTTCTGCGCTCTTGTCTTCAATCTGCTTGGTGTCGGCCATGGTCTATTTGTCCTCGGCCTTGTCGGCAGTGGTCGCAGCGGTTTTTGGCTTGGCGGCGCGGGCACGCTTGGGGGTTACCGGCTGTGCCGGAACGGCTTCGCTCGCCGGGCCAGACGGTGCGGGATCGGCCAAAGGCGGCTTGGCAGCGCCAGAGTCACCCGTCGCGATTTTTTTCGGCGCGACGGCTTTGGCAGCAGGCGTGCTGGCTGCACGCGACTTGGGCGCAGCTTTTGGCGTTGCAGCCGGTGCAGCGTCTGCTGGCTTGGCAGCGGGCTTTTTGGCGGCAGTCTTTTTGGCTACCGGGGCCGCAGCATCGACAGGAGCAAGATCGGCACGGGCAACAGGGCTGGTCGGGGCCGCATTGGCCTTTGCTGGAGCTTTTCCGACTGCAGGCTTTTTCGCGCCCGCACCCGAAGGCTTGCCGAATGTCGCTGTCGAGGCAGTCGGCGCGGGGCCCGGGGGCTTGAAGCCTGCGGCCTTGGCCGCCTCATCGGCACTGGTGCTGACCGCTGGGGTCGCCATGCCCGCTTTTGCCCTGATCTCGTCGACCACGCTTTCTGCTGCAGGATCTGCGGGCTTGATAACCCCGGAGGGCTTCGCCCCGCTGGGCGTCATCGCATTGAATTCCCTGCGGATTTCATCGCTGGTTTTCTTGAGGGGCCCAGTGATCGAATTGCGCAGATTGCGCACTTCATCAAGCCCGGTCGTCTTGTTGATCTCGCGCTGGAACTCATTGCCCATGCGCCTGACCTGTCCGATGATCTTGCCAATACGGTTCATCACCACAGGCAGGTCTTTTGGTCCGATGAAGATCAGTGCCATGACACCGATCACCAGCATCTCTGTCCAGCCCAAGCCGAGCATAGTCTTTATTCCTCAAAGCAAAGGCGTGTCAGGCAGAACGTCCTTAGACGTCCTTTTTCTCAGGCTGAGCTGTTTCAGTGGTCGTGGCAACGCGTTCGACCGGCTTGTCGTCATCGTCCTTCATGCCCTTCTGGAAGGCTTTGATGCCGGAGGCAACTTCACCCATCATGCCGGAAATCTTGCCGCGGCCAAACAGCAGGATCACGACGACGGCAACAACGAGAATACCCCAAATTCCTGGCGCGTGCATTTTGGACTCCCTAGATAATTTTCAGAACGCGTTACACGCGAATATATAGCCGAGAAATAGGTTCAAACGCGGGGAAACACAAGAACGTGTTCCATGTTGAGGGTTACGTACACATCCTGACCGACAGCCAGCGCCGAACTGGCGGGCTGACGGACGCCCAGTGGGGTATCCAGCCCGGCAACCTTGACCTCGCAAATGTCCTCACCAATGGCGTCCCGCTTGCTGATGACGCGGCCAGGCGTGCCGGGCGCCGTCAATCGCAGCCGGGCGCCGCCGGCAGGACGGATGGCAATGGTGACCCCTGCGCCGTCGGCCAGGTGAGGCGTTGGCACATCGCCCAGCGGGGTCGATGCCCGGCCATCGCTGACGATAGCCTCGACTTCACTGAGCGGCGAGAAAAAGCGGGCTGCGTTGAGATCGACCGGCCTGCGGTAGATTTCAGCGCCGGTGCCGATCTGGGCAATGCAACCGTGCCGCAGCAGCGCAACGCGATCGCCCAGAACCATGGCTTCTTCGGGATCATGGGTGACGATCAGGCTGGTGACATTGGTTTCGCGCAGGACAGCGAGGGTCTCCTCGCGCACAGTTTCGCGCAGCCGGGCATCGAGACTGGAAAAGGGCTCATCGAGCAACAGCACACCAGGCCGCGGCGCCACGCTGCGCGCGAGCGCCAGACGCTGTTGCTGGCCGCCGGAGAGCATGTGCGGATAATCCGCCTCACGGTCCCCCAAACCGACGCGGCGCAAGGCGGCGCGCGCTTGGGCCAGCGCCGCAGTTCGGCCGAGCTTGCGCAGGCCAAACAGCACATTGTGCAGGACCGTCAGGTGCGGAAATAGTGCAAAATCCTGAAACATCAGGCCGATGCCACGCCGATCCGCCGGCACTGTCATTCCCGGCGCCGAGACGATCTCGCCATTGATGCGCACCGCGCCGGCGTGGATCGGCTGGATACCGGCGGCAACGCGCAGAGCGGTCGATTTACCCGAGCCGGACTCCCCGAGCAAGCAGACGATTTCGCCTGGACGCAGGGTGAGGCTGAACTGGTTGAGCACCACCCTGCCCCCAAGGCGGACATCCACGGCGTCGAATTGAAGTGTGGCGGCAAAGCTGACACCGGTCGTGCCACGCGTTCCCCACCCTGCAAGTTCTTCGGTCATCAGGCGTTTTCGTCCTCACCATCGAGATCGTCAGGGTCCAGCGGATCCTCATCGTCGCGCAATGCACCGTCAAAGGGCAGCGGTATCTGCATGGAAGGCGGCAGGCGGTTAGACAGCAGACCGGCGCCCTTCAGCTCTTCCAGGCCGGGCAGATCGCCAAGGCTTTCCAAGCCGAAATGGTCAAGGAAGGCGTCCGTCGTGCCATAGGTTACCGGGCGTCCCGGGGTGCGGCGGCGGCCCCGCATGCGAATCCAGCCTGCCTCGAGAAGCAGATCGATGGTGCCCTTCCCCGTTGCCACGCCGCGAACCTCTTCGATCTCCGCTCGCGTGGTGGGTTGGTGGTAGGCGATAATCGACAAAGTCTCGAGCGCGGCGCGCGACAGAGGCCGCGCCTCCTGTTCCTCGCGGCGGAGCAAGAATCCCAGATCCTCAGCCGTACGGAAGGCCCATTTGTCGCCACGCCGCACCAGATTGACTCCGCGACCCGCATAGTGCTGCTGCAATTTGGCAAGCAGGCCGGCGATGTCGGCCCCTTCGCCGACATAAATTTGCAGGCTGTTCGCATCGAGCGGCTCGGTAGACGCAAAGAGCACGGCCTCCAGCACACGCAAGTGACGCTCATTGATCTGCGGTGTGTCGATGGAATGCTCGCTCACGCGGGGTCACCACGGTGGCGGCGGACAAAAAGTGGCCCAAACGTTTCGGTTTGCCGAAGGTCAATCTTCCCCTGGCGCACCAGTTCGAGGCTTGAGGCGAAAGTCGATGCGCGCACAGTGGCCCGCTCACTCGGCGTGGCCAGATAGTCAATCAGATAGGTATCCATCGGCACCCAGTCAAAACTGTCCCCGATCAGCCGCTGGAGGATATCGCGCGCGTCCTGCAAGGACCAGACGGTCCGCAGGATGGGCGAGTAATCGACGTGGACCGACTTTTCGCGCTGAATGGCGTAGGCCTTGAGCACGTCGTATAGCGATGCTTCCCACAGGCTTTTATGCACGATCTGAATGGGTTCGGGCATGCCTCTGGCGTAGACCTGAAAACCCAGGCGGGGTCGGTTCATCAGCCTGCTGGCGGCGGACCGCATGCCTTCGAGCCGCTTCAGGCGAAACTGCAGCAAGGCTGCCAGCATCTCCCCCGATGGTTCGTCATCGGAAGCGGCCTGTGGCACCATCAGCCGGCTTTTGAGATAAGCCAGCCAGGCCGCCATCACCAGGTAGTCGGCGGCAACCTCGATACGCTTCTCGCGCACCTTCTCGATAAAGCTGAGATACTGCTCGGCCAAGGCGAGAACCGAAATGGAGCCGAGGTCGACCTTCTGGCGGCGGGCCAGGTCAAGCAGCAGATCCAGCGGCCCCTCATAGCCATCGACGTCGACATACATGACATCATCATCGGCAGGCGGCGCCGGCGTATCAAACCAGTCGGTCTGGACAGAGGTCATCAAAGCTCGCCGGGCTGCGGAAACATCGCGTCATCCTTGGCCGCTGTTGTTGTGAGCGTCAAGCTGCAGCGAACGGGCGGGACCGGCTCACAGAGTGAAGCAGTCGCCCCCCGCCGCCTTGACGTTGGTGCAGATCAAATTGGCCTGCTCGAGAGAGCTCGCCGGGACCCGAACGCGGTAGTAAATGCCCTTGGCGCCCAGATCCACGCGCTGCACCTCAAGATTGGCGCCACCGAACAGCGGACCGAAGCGGGTCACCATATTCTGGGCAGACTGGCGGGCATCGGCTTCGCTGCGCTGAGAAGCCAGCTGAACATAGGCTGGCGCCGTGTCTGCCAGGGCAGGAACTTCGACGGCTCCCGGAACGGACACTGACGGCGTTGCGACCGGTGGTGCCGAAGTCGCTGTGGCGGCCGGCGTCTCGGCGGCAGGCTGCGGTGTTGCTGCCAATCGAAGACCGGCGGGACGCGTGAGCGGCACAACGGCTGTCTTGCCCGCGATCGGATTGCCTGCCAGATCGACCGCCTGAACGGTCGAGCCCGGCTGAACGGGTACCGTGGTCTCGGCGGCCGGTGCCGGCGTGGGCTCGGCCACATCGGCTTCAGCATTGGCCAGCAGATCGGGAATAGTGGTTTCGGCACCTGGAACCGCAGGAACATTAGGACGGTCGACAGGCAATATGGTGCTGCCGGCGACACTGTCATCACCGCTGACGATGGTGCCATCGGGACGCACCTTGACCGTGCGAACCTTGCGGTTGGCAAGACCCTCTTCGCTCACATCCGCGGTAGAAGCCGCGACCTGGGTCACCTCATTGACGTCGGTCTGGTCACGCGAGATGAGCTGTTCATCCGCACCGGTAGTCCCACCGTTTATTTCGTTGAAGACAACCGACTGCGGCGCAGCGCTGTCATCAGCGCTGGCGACGGGAGCAGCTTCCTTGACCGGCGCCGTGTCGGCCGCCAGCAAGGGAGCCGGACCAGGCTCGCGCCCGCCCAGGCCAAGCACCCAATAGAGGCCGAACCCGGCTGCCAGCAGCAGGGTCACCGCGACAAGCGGCCCGGCCAGAGAACGCGAGATGCCGGGCCCGAAGCCGCGGCGCTGGCGTGGCGCGGCCTGATAGGTTTCCGCCACGGGATCAGCCACAGTCGGACTATTGACCCAGCCGATATCGGCACCGCTCGCTTCAGCCGCGGCAAAGATCGTCTGATCGGCGGCCGACAGCGCTTCGGTCTTGTGGGTAGGAATGGTTGGCGTCGCCAGACTGCGCAGCGCGGGACTGGGCGCCGGTCGCGGCGCGGGCGCCTCCGGAGCGGCCTTGACCGCGACTACAGGCGTCTCATCGGCAGGCAGATCGAACTCGACGCGCATGGCGCGGCCAATCAGGTTCTCGATTTCGTCTATCGGATCGACATCAGCGTTGGCGGTGGGCGCTGGCGGCGGTGCAGCCGGTGTCGCAGACGGGCGCGGAGCTGCCGGACCGGGCGAACGATTGGCAGCAGGCGCAATAGAAGGCTCAACCGGTCCAGTGCCGGTCGGCACAGCCGCAACAGCGCCAGTCGACGCTGCCGAGCCAAGCCCGAACACCGGCGGAACCTTGAACCGGTCGTGGTCGGCACGCACCGACCCAAGCGCCTCACTCTGGGCGGCCGTGGCGGCGACGGTGGTGGCCATCAGGGCCGGACCGGCACTCGGCGCAGCAGCTACATCACCAGACCGTGGACCGGGCGCAGGATTTGGCAAAGGCGCTGAACTGCCGGCCAGCTCGGCCGAGATCAGATCGGCAATGCTGTCATAACCGGCAGGCTCGCTGTCTGGTTCGGTCGGAGCCGCTGCAGGCTGTTCCTCAGTCGATGCTGCGGGAGCAAATTGGGGCTCCGACTTTGGCCTGCTGTCACCGGGGTGACCGAAATCGAGCTGGTCCTGCTCAGGCTGCGGCTTTTGCTCTGCAGGTGCCTGGAAATGCGGCTCTACAGAACGCCCCTCCTGCGAAAGATGCGAGGGCCTGGGACTTACGGGTTCGACCTTGCGCTCGGGGGCCGGCGTCGCCGGATTTTCCGACGAGAGCGATCGCAGGAAAGCGGCCGGTCCGCCTGCGGCAGGCTTCTGAGCCGGGAATACGCACGGAAACGAGCTGCGATGCTGCAGACGCGGAAGGCGTTGCCTTCCGATCGTCCTCGGCGTCGCGCGCCATCAGCTTGGCAAGTTCAGCGATCAGATCGTCTGCGGCTTCAGATGGTCCAGCCATTGTCTACGATTTCGCCAGCATAGAGCAGCGCCCTCTAGATTCCCGAAATGGCGCCCAAAGCGGGCGATTTTTCGCGATTCAACACAGTATTACGCCCGAATTATGAAAGCTCCGTTGGAGCGGACACACCCAGAATTCCTAGACCGTTGACGATGACCTGACGGACAGCATCGACCAATGCGAGTCGGGCATGGGTCAACTTCGGGTCGTCGTGGTTAACAAAGCGTAAACTCGCATCATCCTTGCCCTTGGCCCAGAAGCTATGGAAGGCCGCGGCAAGATCATGAACATAGAATGCAATACGATGCGGTTCGTGCGCAATGGCGGCAGCAGTGACGGTGCGCGGCCAGGCAGCCAGCACCCGTACCAGGTCAAGTTCTGCTGGCGTTACAATACGTTCAATGTCCGCCGTGGCCAAGCCGGCGGCAGAAAGATCGATGCCCGGCACCTCACGCTCAGCGGTCTTGAAGATCGAATAGGCGCGCGCGTGGGCGTACTGAACATAAAACACCGGATTGTCCTTGGTCTGCTCTTTGACCAGGGCAAAATCGAAATCCATGGACGCATCATTGCGACGATACATCAGCATGAAGCGAGTCGCGTCGGCGCCGACCTCTTCGACGACGTCCGCCAGGGTGACCAAATCGCCGGACCGCTTGGACATCTTGAACGGCTCGCCATTCTTGAGCAGGCGCACCAATTGGCAGATCCGCACATCCATGTCCGCGGCATTGAGGGAGACGGCCTTGGTGGCAGCCTGCAAGCGCTTGACGTAGCCGGAATGGTCCGCGCCGAGCACATTGATCATGTGGTTGAAGCCACGCAGGAATTTGTTGCGATGGTAGGCAATGTCCGCCGCAAAATAGGTGAACGAGCCGTCCGACTTGATCAGCGCACGATCCGTGTCGTCGCCAAAATCGGTGGCCCGGAACAGGGTCTGCTCACGATCCTCCCAATCCTCGGGCGTCTTGCCCTTGGGCGGATCGAGGCGGCCCTCATAGATCATGCCTTTTTCGCGCAACCAGGCCAGCGTCAGTTCAATGTCGCCGCCCTGCCCGTGCAACTGCCGCTCCGAGAAGAACACATCGTGGTGAATGCCGAGCAGCGCCAGATCGCTCTTGATCAGTTCGAGCATGGCAACCAGCACCCGCTCCCGCACAATGGCCAGCGCCTCCGCCTCAGGCTTGGCGAGCAGGCCGTCGCCGAATTCTTCCTTGAGAGCCTGCCCCACGGGTACCAGATAGTCGCCGGGATAGAGGCCCGGCGGGATCTCAATGGTTTCACCCAGCGCCTCGCGGTAGCGCAGCATGGTGGAACGCGCCAGGGTATCGATCTGGCTGCCCGCGTCGTTGATGTAGTATTCTCGCGTTACCTCAAAGCCTGAATAGGCCATCAGCGACGACAGCGTGTCGCCGAACACCGCGCCGCGTGTATGGCCAACATGCATCGGCCCGGTCGGATTGGCCGAGACATACTCGATATTGACCGCAGCGCCGCCACCAAGCGTGGACCGGCCATAATCGGCCCCCTGCTCGGCAATCGCCCGCAATACCTGGTGCCAGATCGGCGTATCGAGGCGGAAATTGATAAAGCCAGGGCCGGCCACTTCAACGCTGGTTACATCCGTATCGTGCTTGAAGTGTTCGACCAGTGCGTTAGCCACCTCGCGTGGGTTCTTGCCCAGCGGCTTGGCGACAACCATGGCGGCATTGGTGGACAGGTCGCCATGAGCGGGATCGCGCGGCGGCTCGACCACGACGCGCGCAAGCAGGTCGGCACCGACTTCTGGGTAGAGAACATGCATCGCATTGGCGACGCGCGCGGAAAACAGAGCGAAAACGTCCATGATAGACCTGACTATTGAATTGGGCCGGGGTTAACGGAAATCCGGTCGAGCGTCAAACAGCCGGGCATATTCGTCGAGGGCGTAAGGGTCCGTCATGCCGGCGATAAAATCGGCCACGATACGGGCCAGATCAGAGTCGCTTCCGGCCGTGGCTGCGGCAATGCCCCACCGACCCGGCAAATCCTTGTCATCCATATAGCGGTCGAACAGGGCGATAACCAGTTGTTCGCTCTGGCGCACCGAGACCATGACCGACTCATGGCGATAGACGCGTTCGAAGAGAAATGTCTTGAGCCCGACGATCGCCTCGGCAACGCGCGGCGAGAAGGTAACGAGCGTCCTGCCGGCCATGCGGACATCTTCGGCAGAGGCGACTCCGGCCACGGCGATATTGGCGGCGGTTGTCGTGATGACATCCTCAATGCTGCGGGTGATCAGGCGGCGCTGCACTTCGTGGGCCTGTCGCTTTGGGGCGACCGTCGGATAAAGCTCGAGCACTTCGCGAACGATGGCGCCGGCAAAGGGTACGTCAAGCAGGTCTTGCAATGTCAGCAGACCGGCCCGCAGCGCATCGTCAATATCGTGGGCATTGTAGGCAATATCGTCTGCGACGGCGGCGGTCTGGGCCTCCAGTGAAGCGAAGCTGGAAAGCCGCAGATCGGCAGCGGCGGGAATGTCGTCATAGCCGGCCGGCAGACCTTCTTCGGCATATTTGCCGTAGGGCGTGCCATCAGGATTGGTCAGGGGGCCGTTGTGCTTGAGTATCCCCTCCAGTGTTTCCCAACTCAGATTAAGTCCGTCATGTTCGGCATAGCGGTTTTCCAGCCGGGTCACGACCCGCATGGCCTGGATATTGTGATCAAAGCCGCCAAATGGTGCCATGGCGGCATGGAGCGCCCGTTCACCCGCATGGCCGAAGGGCGTGTGGCCCAGATCGTGAGAGAGCGCAACGGCTTCGGCCAGGTCCTCGTTGAGGTGCAGCGCGCGGGCCATGGAACGTGCCATCTGGCTGACCTCGAGCGTATGGGTCAGCCGGTTGCGGAAATGATTGCCGTCATGCTCGAAGAATACCTGCGTCTTGTGCTGCAGCCGGCGGAAGGCCGTGGAATGGATGATGCGGTCGCGGTCGCGCTGAAACGCGCTGCGGGTAGGACTAGGCCCGGCCCCATGGGTACGACCCAGGGACTGCTCGGGTTTGGAGGCATAAACGGCGGTATCGCTCATCGGTGAAGGTCGCCCAATCTTTTGGCCCTTTTCATTCCGGTGCAGAGTTACTATTTTAGCCTGACCGTTATGACATTACGAAACGGCACGGAAATCAAAATGACCGATACCGCCCTCGCTCCCACCCAAGTTGTACTGACCGACCGTGCTGCCAAGCGCGTCTCGCGGATCCTGTCCAAGGAAGCCGAAGGGACTGTGTTGCGTATCTCGGTGGCCGGCGGCGGTTGCTCGGGATTTCAATATGAATACAACCTCGTACAGGAAAAGCCCGGCAGCGACGACATCGTTCTGCAAAAAGGCGATGCGGTGGTGCTCATCGATTCGATGAGCCTGGAATTCATGGGTGGATCGGAGATCGATTTCGTCGACGATCTGATCGGTCAGGCGTTCCAGATCCGCAACCCCAATGCCGTTGCCTCTTGCGGATGCGGCACCAGTTTCGCGGTCTAAAACTTCCATACCAGGCAGACATTGATCTGCCGCCGCTCTATGCTCCCGGTAAAAACCGGAGGCGTGTCATGAATTTACAGTCCAGTCTTGATCAGATTACCGCAACAGCAGTGGCTGAGGGCACAGTTGTTGGTGGAGCAGTGATCGTGGGGCAGGCTGGCCAGACGCTCTATCGACACGCTTTTGGGATGTCAGACCGGGAAGCCGGACACAAGGCTGGCTTTGACACCATTTACCGGCTGGCGTCGTTGACCAAGCCCATGGTCTCGCTGACGGCGCTGGCGCTTTGCGATGCAGGCAAGCTCTCGCTCGAAGACGCCGTGACCGACTACCTGCCCTATTTCACACCCCGCTATAAGGGCACGACGCCGACCATCCGCCTGCGCCACCTGCTTACCCACACGGCAGGGCTCGGCTACGGCTATGGGCCGGAGACAGGCGTCTCAACCGGTCTGGCCGATGACGAGCTTGACTATGAAACCAATTTCACTCGCCTGGCGGCGCAGGAATTGCTGTTCGAGCCAGGCACACGCTGGGAATATTCCGTCGCCATCGACGTTCTGGGTGCCGTGGTCGCCAAGGTCTTTGGCGGGACACTGGAACAGGCCGTCGCGCATTTTGTGACCCAACCGCTGGCCATGCATGACACGGCCTTCCACGTGACGGACCGAGCCCGGCTGGCGGCCAATTATGGCAATGCTGCGCCAGCACCCGAGCGCATGGGCGACAGCTACCTGCAGCGCAAGACGGATGGCAGCGCGGTACTGTTCTCACCCGCGCGCGCCTTTAACCCCAAGGCGTTCCAGGCCGGTGGGGCGGGGATGGTTGGTACACCTGACGATCTGTTCGCCTTCTTTGATCATGTTCGCGCAGGCGCGCCCGCGATCCTGAAGCCTGAAACATTTGCCATGGCGTGTCGCCCGCAGACCGGCGACGTGCTCCGCGCTCCGGGCTGCAAGTTCAGCTATTTTTCCGACATCATCGTTGACGCCGCCGCCGCCCAGACACCCGAGACTGTCGGCACCCTGGGATGGGGCGGCATCTATGGCCATTCCTGGTTCATCGACCCGGCGCGGGAACTGACGGTGCTGATGATGAGCAATACCGCGCCGGCGGGGGTGGAGGGCGCCTATGTCGACGCCATTCGCGACGCTGTGTACGCGGCGCAATAGGAGGCACCATCGTGACCATGGAGCAAACTCTGGACGCGGTCGTCGAGCGCGCCATCGCTGAACGGCGCATCGTCGGGGCCGTGCTGCTGGTGCACAAGGATGGCCGCCCGATCTATGAAAAGGCGCATGGGCTTGCTGACCGGGAAGCAAGCCGACCTATGACGCTCGATACGATCTTTCGCTTCTCATCCCTGACCAAGCCACTGGTTGCAGCGACGATCCTGGCACTCTCGGACGCCGGCAAGCTCAGACTGGACGACCCGGTTACTCTCCACCTGCCCGATTTCAAGCCGCGACTGCCCGATGGCAGCGCGCCCCCGATCACCATCCACCATCTGCTGACCCACACCGCGGGACTGAGTGCGGCCTCGATCTTGACCCCGGCGGAGCAGGCAGCGGGTGTCAACCGCTGGCTGCTGGGAACGGACGTTATTATGGCGAGGCTGGCAGGACTGGAACTGCTTTTCGCGCCGGGGACCGGATGGGCCTACGGCCCATCGATCGACGTGCTGGGGGTGATCGCCGGAAAGCTGGCAGGCGGCACACCGGGTGATGCCATTGCAAAATACGTAACCGGTCCGTTGCGGATGAGCGATACTCTGTTCGACGTTACCGATGCGCTCAGGCTGGCGGCAGCCTATGCCGACAGCCCCAATGGCGCGGTGCTGATGGATGATCCGCACAGCGTGCCAAACCCGTGGGGCGGGCAGACGAATTATGATCCCGGGCGCATTTTTGAAGCCAGGGCATTCCAGTCCGGTGGCGGCGGCGCTGCCGGCACCGGGCCAGACTTCATGACATTGCTCGAGGTCCTGCGCAGTGGCGGTGCGCCAATTCTGCGCGCCGAGACGGTAGCGACGGCGCTGGCCAACCAGACTCCGCAATTGGCCCAAGCCGTGGGGCCCGGGCTGCAGTTCGGCTATTTCGGCGCCTGGGTAGATGATCCTCGGACCGCCGGGCTGCCGGTCGCACGCGGGACAACTCGCTGGGGCGGGATTTATGGACACAACTGGTTCATTGACCCGAAAAACGGGCTGACCGTGCTGTCCATGAGCAATACCGGCCTGGAGGGAAGCGATGGCGCCTATCGGGATGAGGTGTGTAACGCGGTTTACGCCGCGCTCTAGTGTTGCCCCCTGCCCTTTGGGCAGCTAGCGTCTGGCCAACGGAGACTGTAATGCGCATCGCTACCTGGAACATCAACGGCATCAAGGCCCGACTCGAAATCCTGCTCACCTGGCTGAGCCAGGAAAAGCCCGATATCGTCGTGCTGCAGGAGATCAAGTCGGTCGACGAAGGGTTCCCTCGCGCCGAGATCGAGGCACTGGGCTATAATGTGGAGACCCACGGCCAGAAGAGCTGGAATGGCGTGGCGATCCTCTCGCTCTTGCCGTTTGATGAGGTCACACGCGGGCTGCCGGGTGATGACAGCGATGAACAGGCGCGGTTGATCGAGGGGGTGTTCTCCGTCGAGTCTGGCGTGGTGCGGGTGTGCGGCATTTATCTGCCGAACGGCAATCCCGTCGACAGTGAGAAATTCCCCTACAAGCTGAGCTGGATGCGGCGGCTCGAGGCCTATGTTGCAGAACGCCTGCTGCTGGAAGAGCCCTTCGTGCTGCTCGGCGATTTCAACCTTATACCGGCGCCCATCGATGCGCATGATCCACAAGCCTGGTGGGGTGATGCGCTTTACCGCCCCGAGAGCCTGGAACGCTTCCGGACTCTGACAAATTTGGGCATGACCGATGCGCTGCGCGCCGTCACGGCCGATCCTGCCTACACATTCTGGGATTTTCAGGCCGGGGCATGGCGGCGTAATGCCGGCATCCGTATCGACCATCTGATGCTATCGCCGCAGGCGGCTGACCGCCTCGATGACGTGCGCGTCCACAAGGACGTGCGCGGGTGGGACAAGCCGAGCGACCATGTGCCGGTGGAGGGGCTGTTCAGCCTTTAAGCGCCGCGGCATCGCCCATCAGAAGCCGGCAAATTGCGGGGCGATCGAAACGGCCAGCGAGGAAGCCTCAGCTTGCTGGTCAGGCGTGGACAGTGACAGCGCATGATTGAGCTTCTCATCAATCCAGCCAGCATCGGCGGTGCCATTGCAACGCTCGTGGGCGATAGTCATCCACATCAGCCCCTCAATGGGCTGCGCCTCGATGCCTTCAACGCCACTAAACAGCAGGTCGCCAAGCTGCGCCTGCGCTGGACAATGCCCCTTGCGCGCCGCCAGTGAGAACCAGCGGGCACTCTGCAGGGGATTAACACCCATCTCGTCTTCCTGCAGATAGAGCAGGCCCACACGATATTGCGCATCAGCATCACCAAAATAGGTGGCGGCATGCAGCAGGAGCGCGTGGGAGCGGTTGGCATCCGCGGGAATACCGGCGTCAGGCAGGCCCTGCTTGTAATAGTCGCCAACCTTCACGAAGGAGCGCGCAACGATATCGGCCTCGACACCCTTGGGTGCCGCGTCGGCATGCTGGTTGGCGATCTGGGCAAAGTAGCCAAAGGCCTTGACCGGGTCGCGGGCTACCCCTTCGCCGTTCTCATACATCGTGCCCAGCTGCCACATCGCCATCGGCTGGCCGGCATCAGCCGCATTCTCCAGGGCGGCAAGCAGCTCACCACTCGATACGCCGCCCCCTGCCCCGTCGAGCATATTGGCCATATTGAGCGCGGCGTCCGCTGCCGTCTGTGCGTGCACGGGCATGATCGAGGCAGAAAAAGCCAGGACAGCTGCCACAGTCACGGAAATCAGGGAATGGTCCCTAATGGTCCGCATCGTACTCCTTTTGCCCGCACCTGTGCGGACGGTGTTATCTAGCCGGGCCGACACATCGGCAACCGGTTGAACCATGCTGCTGGCTCCGGCCAGTGACGGCCGGACCAGTCGCTCTTTCCGCATGACGCCGCTTGGAAAAAGCGCTGTTAAGAAATTGTTAAGACCAGTTTGTGACCGCATTGAAGCCGCGCCGATCACGAGATTGCGCGTCACAGATGTTGCAGAGAACGCAGTGACAAACTGACGGTCAGCTATTGCGGTGATCACGTTCAAGTCCATCCCTTCACCTTGCGCCAATCCCGTGAAAACGAAGCGCTTTCATGAAAAACGCACGGCTCTGCAATCGGTGGGGACATCACGAGGAAAGAAGTCAAACAGCTTCAGCATCCACATGCTGCGCTATCAGCCATCCGCCCCAGATGCCTACGTCCGGTTTGTTTAGGATGAGATTGTGGCGACAAACATCGCCAATTGGTTGCCAAGGCCAACCTCTGAAATCAATTCAGAACCATTGTTGCTGAATCGTCACAGAAGCACAGGGAGAGCTGTGTGCTCTGTCAAGCACAGGCGTGCCCAAAAGATGCCGCCCGAGGGAGAGTTGATTGTCTGCTTTTGCGAATGTGCGCATATTCACAGCCTAGCTGAATTCCAGCCTTGGGAGTGCCCGATGAAAACCATGTCCGAACTGACCACAGACAATCTTCAACAGGACATGGCAATTCATGCACTTTCAATTTCCGTGGACGGAGGCGCCTGCCGACGCGCGCCGTAGCCACTTTCTCAGCAAACTCTTCCAGAACAAAACTGACCGCTCTCCCCTTGCCGCATTGCGGCGCACGCGCCTACGCAAGTTTGCACGCTACTACCGACCGCACATACCCCTCTTGCTGGCCGATCTGGCGTGCGCCGTTCTCGTTGCGGCCTCCGCCGTGGCCTTGCCATTGTGCGCCAGTTACATCACGAGCCACCTCTCAGACCTCTCCGGCGCGTCCGGAGCAAATGAGGGGCTGATGCGGATCCTCGCCATTGGCGGGGTAATGCTTGGTGTGTTTGTCGTGCAGGCGCTCGCCACCTATTTCGTGGATTATCAGGGCCATGTCATGGGCGCACGCATCGAGGCAGATGTGCGCCGTGAGCTTTTTGAGCACTGCCAGAGACTGTCATTCA